>CAZOHR010000088.1:0-12094 GCA_964579045.1 uncultured Bacteroidales bacterium
TAGGTGGCTATACAGTTCTTATGCTTGGACGGAGAGCGGTGGCAGCTTCGTTTTTCCTAGCCTTTTTTGTTTCGTTTTTGTGGCGATGACAAAAATGAAAAGCCATTCAAACAGGAAACAACTTTTAGCTATGCAGAAAATATTCAACACAATAGAGTTCTTTTAAATCCCCCAGAAATATTGCTCGTTCCTATTTTCAACCACTCACTATTTAAACAATCTGCTAATGATAGTATCAGAAACAAACATGCCAGATCTTGTTAATTTTAAAAAGTCGTTGGTTATTGAGTAATAATCAGGGTTTAAATTCCCAGTTTTTATTAAAAGATGGTTGTATTCACTAGAGCCGAAATTGTGTAAAAAGTTTGAAAGTGAAATACCTTGTTCGGTTCTTAATCCAAGCATTATTGTTTCATTAATGATGTCAGTTTTCGATAGAATTTCGGTTTCATAGAATACTTCTTTTGTATTACAATGCTTAATATACGCTCCCAAATCTGCTGGGTTTATTTTTCGCTTATTTCCTGTTAAAGAGTGAGCCGATGGACCAAAACCCAAATATTCGGTTCTGTTCCAATATGAAGAATTATGTTTGGAAACTTTACCCTGTTTAGCAAAGTTTGAGATTTCATATTGTTCAAATCCTTTTTTTTGTGAAGTTTCAACCAATGTACAATACTGAGAAAAGCTGGTGTTTTCATCTATTTTAGTTATTTTACCTTCGCGGAGTTTACGAAAAAGTAAAGTTCCTTCTTCAATTCCCAAATGATAGGCTGATAGATGTTGTATCGGTAATTCAAGAACCTTTTCGAGTGAGGTTTTCCAATTTGAGTCTGTTAAGCCACTAATCCCATAGATCATATCAATGCTAATGTTCTCATAACCATGATTAAAAGCTAGATTAACAGAGGAGATACCTTCGGCTGCAGTATGTCTTCGTCGCATTAATTTCAAGATTGTGTCATCAATACTTTGTATGCCGATACTAAGTCGATTTATAGGCGTTTGTTTAAGATTTTTTAAATATTCAGTGTTTAAGTCGTCAGGATTGGCTTCGAGAGTAATTTCACAATCATTGGAAATATTAAAATTGGAATATACTGCAGTAAAAATTTTTTCCAAATCTTTTATTCCCAATTGGGATGGAGTGCCACCACCTAAGTAGATAGTACTTATCTGTGGGTTATTCAATTCACTTTTTCGTAATGCTATTTCTGATAGAAGAGCATTCACAAAATTTCCACTTAAGCTTGGATTCGCCACGGAATAGAAATCGCAGTAGCTGCACTTGCTTTTACAAAACGGAATATGGATGTAGATGCCCGCCAAAGAATAATTTATTTTTGTAAAGAAAATGAATAATGGTTAGAATAACAAATCATAATCAATCTTCTACTAGAGGTACTTGCAGGAGTGTATTTCCCAACTCAAACTTCCTCGCGAGTTTGAGGTTAAAAGCAGACAATCTACAAAATCTCAAACTCCCGCGCGAGTTACTCGCGTGGGCATATAGAATCCTAACCATGCGCTTAACTCGTGTGGGAGTTTGAGTGTTGAAGTGAACAATACATCTGAGGATTTTTACAAAATCCATTATAAAAAATAATATTTCTGAAAAGCATAAAACATTTTTACTATTTTTAAGTTTTTCAAAATGTTAACAGAAATAGTCTTACTATGAAGATAATTAGTTTCAACCTAAATGGTATCCGTTCAGCAATTAGCAAGGGTTTGTATGATTTTATCGAGGCAGAATCGCCTGATGTTTTATGTGTACAGGAGGTAAAAGCTATGCCAGATCAAATCGACATTTTGAAGTTTAGAGAGATGGGATATTTCTCATATATACATTCTGCTCAGAAACCTGGCTATAGTGGTGTGGCGATTTTCTCAAAGAGAGAGCCAGATTTTGTCAAAGCTGGAATCGGCATTTCGGATTTTGACAAAGAGGGACGTTTGTTAAGGATAGATTTTGGCGAACTGACGGTAATTAATTCATATTTCCCTTCGGGAACAATGGGAGATGTTCGACAGGAGGTAAAAATGACTTATCTTGATGCAGTTCAGAATTATATCAATAACTTAAAACAAACTCGACCTAATATCATTTTGTCAGGTGATTATAATATATGCCACAAAGCTATTGACATCAGCAATCCACAAAACAAAAAAGGAGTGTCTGGCTTTTTACCAGAAGAGCGTGAGTGGGTAACAAAATTTATTGAAAGTGGATTTACTGATTCTTTCAGGGTATTTGACCAGAGTAAAGACAAATATTCGTGGTGGAGTTATAGGGCAGGAGCAAGAGCTAAGAATTTGGGCTGGAGAATCGATTATCACATGGTTTCCGACTCGCTCAAAGATAAACTTACAGCAGCTGCCATCAGAAGTGATATATACATGTCGGATCATTGCCCCGTAGTTGTTGAACTGAAAGATTAACAGTTTCTCCGATTGGTGTATTTTACTACTCAATTATTTTTATTGACTTCTCGTTCTCGGGATACATTGACGGTGTTCCTTCGTAATCCTTGACTTTGCCTTTGATGCAAACTTTCTTGTTAAGTAGAAATTTTTCAGGATCGTAGCTGTAATTAATAACATTCGATTTCCAAATTGTTGCCGTGAAAACCTGGTGAGGGAATGACTTATCTAGGTTGATAAAAATATGTCCTTTTTTTGATTTATGGGTACTTACCACAGTTCCGCAAATATTTACGTCTTTTGGATAATCATAAAACTGTTTAGCTTCAATTGTGTTGTAGCTATCTTTGGGCATCTGAGCCTTTGTTAATGGAGCAATATCATTCTTTTTTGTTCCGCTACGCCACAACGAAATGTTCGATGATGATTCAATTGCTTTTTCGTCGTCGGGCGAAAGATTTGGATAGTAATTTATTCCAGTTATTTTTTCGATGGAATCAATACTTACTACATACGATTCTATTGGATAATCGAGATTGTTTTGAGCAACAATAAATGCAATTCCTTTTTTTGCTTCTAGATCAACTGCAATTTTATAGTGATATTCAGGTATCGAAACATTGTTCTTGCTTTTTTTAATCTTCGGCAAACTATCATGCAATACTGGGGCAGTGACAATAAATAAATCTTTACCAGGGTTATTGTACACATATTCTCTCATAAAACTTTCTATGTCAGCCCATAGTTCTCTGTTAAAGTCGGGAAGTTGGGGAGTCATGTTTGAATAAAAGTATGATTCTGATAATGCAATTGCTGACCACCGGAAATCTGCTGATGGTGCCAGATGTCCACGATCGTATCCAAAGCCATCATATTTTAAGCTGCCGTCTTCTTTTTCGGTAGTAATAAAATAGTCGGTTTCTTCGGACGATCCAGTGACAATAAGACTGTCTGTGCGGAAATCGTTGGTGCGATTAATGCCGCCACTAGCAATATCTTTAGAAATGATATGCGCCGTCCAACGTGCCATTTCGTGTTCTTCGTCATATACTAAGCAAAACGCAGTGTGACAAATAAGCTCCTCGCCTTCTTTAAGTTCTGGTAGTCCGTTTTCGATTAGCCTAGTCTTGAGTTCGTTTAGTTTCAATATTTCTATTGCAGCCATAAGGCTATCGCGCCTACTATTGAGGTTTTCAATTTCCAAATTCAATTGCTTTAACTCAGAATCAGTGTTTTGAGCAAAGACAGAAATTGAAAAGCTGAAACAAAATAAAACTGCAATTATTATTTTCATGTTATAAGAGCTAAAAAAAGGTGGCATAAAACCACCTTTTTTAAATTATTATTCTTGGTATATCAAAATGTCATCGAGCAAGAATACTCCTTTTTGTGTTGCTTCGGCTGTATAGCGGAAAGCTACATAAACATTTCCAGAGTATGATGTTAAGTCAACCTCACCTGATGGGGTCCAAGCGCCGTATCCAGTAGTTGGAGCTGTTCCAAAATCAGCAGGAATAACTGTCCAAGTGGCGCTACCAGGATTTGCACCTCCATCATAATCGGTTGAGACTACGAGTTCTAATTTTGCATTTTGTAAATTACCAGCGCGAGTGTTGAAAACCATTTTGTTGTTCGACAAACTTTGTTGAGGTAATACTAGGTAGGTTTGAGATGCACTTCCAGTACCTTCAATCTTGGCATAAGCAGCATCTACCATATTATTATATCCCAACCATTGTAAAACACCTGTTACGGCAATGTTCTTCCAGTTCTCAAATCCTATTGCCGAACCATTAACTGCAGCTCCGAAACCTTCATAAAAAACGGTGTCGTATTCTCCAAATCTGTTCTGGTCGAAATTGACTTCATAAGTAGATCTTATAAATAACTGCCAATCCTCATTAAATTTTCCGACTACTGCAATCAAAGAACCACGTCCTTCTGGCACGTCTTTATCTGCAAAACTAGCATATCCGCTGGTCCTTACAATAATATCTTCACCATATTCATCAATCAATGTTTTGTTCATTGTTATTAGATTCTCTTTATCTGCATAGGTTGTTCCTAAGTCAGCATCAGAAAACTGAACATTTTCAAGTTTAACTAATTTAGCAAGATACTGTCCAGTAGTAATCTGCGCAATTGTTACAACTTCAGGTTCAACGGTTCGCAGGGTAGCAATTTTTACAATGTTTTTATGAACATTTACTGAGTCAATTTGCATCATCCCAGCATATTCGCTA
The DNA here is from genome assembly GCA_964579045.1 of uncultured Bacteroidales bacterium. Lineage (GTDB taxonomy): Bacteria > Bacteroidota > Bacteroidia > Bacteroidales > ML635J-15 > Bact-19. Next base: position 4,668 of record CAZOHR010000088.1, read on the forward strand.
AGTGTTAAACCTTTAAGATTAATTCTAATAGAGTCTCCTTCGTACAAACCGCCTGAAAACATCATGTGAAGATTTATCCCTTTTGTTCCATCTTGGATGTAAGCTGATTTATACAGATTTCCTGTTTTGTCATCCATAACAACTACTGCATAAACAGAATAATCTTCTGTAAATTTGTATGAGGTTTTACCCAGAGAAAGAATACTATCTGTATGGATTTGATACACCTGATCGAGAGTTAATGGTGTTCCAACTGGAATTTCATTTACTGGAGGTTCTTCAAATTCGCTTTTTATACAAGAACTGAAAATGATTGGCAGCGAAATAATTGCTGCGATTATGATTTTATATGCTAATCTTTTCACGATATAATGTTTTTAATTATTAATGTTATTCAGTTGCGCCACAACGTGGTCCGGTAAGTAAAACCTCGTTTGGATTACGGATAAAAAGTTGCCACTCAGTAATCCCTTCAAAGTTTATGTATTTTGTAGCAATACCTGTTATGTTGCCTTTCCCATCGGGGAGACTATCACCAGCAAAAGTAGAATAATCGCTGTTACGCACAATCATTTTTGCTCCAGTGCAATCGGCAATATTTCTGTTTTGTGAAGCTGTTCCACCTAAATTTGCATAAGTCATATTTATTTCACCATCTACAAACTGAACGTCTTTTACCGTTACTAATTCACAATCATATTCGCCAGTTAGGAGATCTGCTATTGTAACTTCTACTGGTTCAATCGGCACATTTGATTCTTGGACTATTGCACTTTTACCAAAATCTAGAACGTTTGAAAAAATGAGTTCCATCTTTCCGCTATAGTTCTTAATGCTAGCTCCTTTTAGGTTTATTCTGACATATTGACCGATTCTTAAAGCCCTTGAGTTACTAAGTTTATAGAGATTGATTCCGCCAGTTGTGTCCTGTAGATATGCCTCTTTATAAATATTGCCAGTAGAATCATCCATTACAACAGTTGCATAGAGCATATAATCATCAGTAAAAACATAATTGTCGCCACTGTCAACTTGAATTTGATAGATATCTTTAATTTCGAGAACTTTTGCTGGATCAACTTCCTTAATTGGTGGGCGGTCAAGTTCTTTTTCGCATCCAGCAAGGATAAATAAGGTTGCTATTAGAGCTGCTATTATTAAAATATTATTTTTCATTTTCATAAAATTTATCGTTAAAACCTGAAATACACATTTAAGAAGTAAGATCTGCCATACATGTAATAGTACTTGTTTTGGAACTTGTTAATGTCAGTTTTATCATAACGGAAAGGTTCAAAACCATTACTGAGAATGTCTGTATTGTTCAGAATGTTATTTACACTTAAGGTAAAACCTGCTGTATAGTCTTTAATCTTCCATGATTTTCCTCCCCAGATATCAAAAGTGTAACCAGGGTCTAGTTTTTCTTGATCTAGAACATCATCAATTTGAGGATCATCAGTAACTAAAATATCCAAGGCTTCTTCTGTACGTTGTTCAGGGTTGATCGTAATATAGCTTTCTGCAAAATAATTTGCATTAACTCCAACAAACCAATATTTAGGGGCGTTGTATTTTCCACCAATTGATGCTGCGAGTTCTGGCATTCCACCAAGATGGTAATTCTTAAAATAAATAGTACGGCCTTCAACAAGAATATTGGAGCTGTTATCCTGTGCCATCATTCCATTAGGACGGCTGTTATATAAATATCTGCCATAACCCACTGCACCTGTCATTGTAACTGTTGATGATAATTTTGCTTCTGCTCCAAATTCACCTCCGTAGTGAAGTTTGTCAACATCTGTCATAATATAGTTTACAAATGTTCGTAATTCGTCGTGATAAAAACTGTTGTTTTCAATTCCATTTCTGAATTCGGTGTAGTAACCAGTAATTTTAGCCTGAAATTTAGGCGAGCGGAAATGATAACTAATATCTCCTGACATAATTTGCTCACTTTCAAGGTTTTCAATAACGTGGTCTCGAGTTCTTGGAGAAATATAAGCGTCACGGAAATATGGTGCCCTAGTTAAATATGTAGCATTTAAGAGCAAGAAGTTTCGACCAGTAATTTTGTAATTCAATCCAGCTTTTACAGAATAATTGTAGAATTGATTTTTTGCAGAATTACCATAAGAGTCAACAGGAAATTTGCCGTTTCTCATATTTCCAGTGCGCCAAAATTCGGTATATGAAAGATTTACACCTCCAAAGAAATCAATGTGCGCCAATTTGAATTCAACTTGTGCAAATGCATCAGCTTTATTGATATTTGATACATAATCATAACCAAACACATCACCAACTATAGCTAGCTGATTTGGGTTGTCTAAGTCATTCTGAATAATGTAGTCGTCATCAGCATAGTCACGCTCAGCAAATTGGTCGATATCCAACCACCAGTCGGCCCCTAAGAGGTCACTAACTAGTTTGTAGTTATGAGTTTTGTGAGCCATATAAGTTAGTCCTCCTACAAATTTTGATTTTTCTGAAAGGTTTTTTGATAGAATAGAACTAAAGTCAAAACGGTTGATGTCATTACGTCTTTCTTCAACCATATATGCGGCACGGTTTCCGGTTACATTATTTCCAGTTACACCGCCCTCGTTTACAACGGTGTAGAGATTCTTACGATTTGCATCATAAAAAGAATCCCAATTAATTTGTCTATAGTTTTCATCATTCAACCATAAATCTGTGTAAAGATCAAATTTATATGCGTCTTCAATAGTTAACTTATCATCATAAAAACTTGGAAAATTTCTATAATAATCAGGTCTTGGGTCAGGTGAATCATACCAATTTAATGCTGTTGTTCCCCCACGACCAAACATATAGGATGCAGAAGTTGTAAGTTTCATGGTTTCATCAAATTTCCAATAATGAGAAAGTATTGCTCTTGGCTGATGATAAGTACCAACTTTTGCATTTCTTACTACGCCATCTTGATAGCCCCAGTTAGGATTATAGTAATGATCTCCAGATAATTCATAAGCTTCCAATGTAGAAGCACCAGCTTTTCCGTTGCGAGTCGGAGCTCCATAAAGGGTTAGATTTAAGCTGTGTTTTTCATTAATCTTCTTTTCTGCAGCAAGAAAATATGCATATGCTTCATAAAATGTACCTCTAACGTAACCTTCTTGAGACCAACGTGTGGATGCAGAAAATGTAAACGCCCATCCGTTTTCCATCATGCCAGTAGAATGAGTAACCATTACTCTGTTTCTGTAATTTTTATTGGCTAATGCATAAGAAATACTTGATCCTGGACGAAACTCCGACGCTCTTGTAATAATGTTAGTAACTCCGCCTAGTCCACCAAATGCATAGTCAGAAAATGCCAAACCCGAAGTGTTAACCTTGTTTCTTGTTGCATCGTTGAGACCACCCCAGTTGCTGTAATATGCACCTCCTGTTTCGGCATCATTAACATAAATACCATTCATCAAAACTGTTGAGTTTTGATTGTCGTAACCTCTGATTTTAAACCTGTCTTGACCGAATGTGTAGCCAGCGGTATTTACAAAAATGTCCTCAGAAGACTGAAGCAAACCCGAGATATCCTGCGATTGGTTATCTCCTTCAAGCTGGGTATCCGTTAGCGTAATTACTGGAATCACAGGATTTCCGTTTGGAACGGTGTCTGTTACCTGAGCTATTGCAGCAACAGAGAATAGTACCGAGAGTAAAATCATTATCCTTCTTTTCATCTCTTTAATTTCAATTATATTGTTAACATCTAATTACTAAAACAAATATATGAGGACAAAAAGAGCAACCGAAAGCTTTGGCTTTGGCTGTGACCCTTTGTTCTCTTATCTAAATTGAGATTCCTCATCAAAATTAGGGAACAAAGTTAATCTTAATTTGTCGCAATTTGTTTATTTTAATGTTTTTCTTGTGTTAATTTAATGATTTTATTTTAATTTGCTTTTTTATCCTACTAAATTAGACTTTAATGAAGGCTTTTATTTGTCAATCCTTACCAATTGCAATATTTACAAAGAAAAGAATTGTGCAAATAGGCTTAGGAATAGAAAACCATGCTAAAATAATGTTGTATTTGCTTATTAATCAACTTCGTAAGTGGCATTTTGCGTTATACAGGCAAATTAAATTAATTCGGAAATATTTAGGGATTATGTCAAAACTAGAATTCAGTTTTTTTTATAGTTATTTCGGTAATCTGTGGTCAGTAATCGGTCATCAGTGGATTTGCTTTGCCGCTACTGCTTATTGGAATTCCACTTTTGTTAAAAAATGCAGAATCTCAAATTTACCGCAATTTTACCGATTACCGATTACAGATTACAGATTACCGATTAAGGATTATACCAGAGACCTAAATATTTACATTAATTCATATTATAAACTACTAAAATGAGAGCATACAAATCCATTATTGTGTTAGTTAGAAGCACATTTAGCGAATTAACCAGTTTTAGTAGAAAGAACATTCTCTTCAATTCGTTGATTGTGGCAACTTTAATATTTCTCTCATGCGAAGATAGTGACAAGTACGAATCAACTTATTCTCCAGATAACTCGATTGAAATTATTGTGGGTACTGAAAAAGGAATTCCTTATTTTCAGGTGTTATGCGATAATGAAACAATTATTGACAAGTCGATGCTTGGTTTTGAATTTAAAAATGAAGATGCTTTGTTTGAAGAACTAGAGATAGTAAATGTAGAAAGTAGAAGCTTTGATGAAACCTGGAAACCTGTTTATGGAACTGATGAGTTTGTGAGAAATCAATTTAATGAAACTTGTGTAACTTTTAAGGAAAAGTCAGGTTCTCAAAGGAGTTTTTCTCTCGAGGTAAGAGCCTATAATGATGGTGTTGCTTTTAGATACAAATTGCCAGGCAAAAATGATGGAGATAGTTTATTTATAACTGAGGAAAACACAATGTTTCGTTTTGCTAAGAATGATTCCGCGTGGTGGATTCCTGCAGATGAGTTTGCCTATGAATCATTATACAGAAATAATCGATTAAGTGAAATCAATGAAGCTGCTACACCTTTAACCATTTCATGTGCAAATGGGCTTTTCTTGAGTGTGCACGAAGCTGCATTATATGATTATTCGGAAATGTATCTTGCAAATTCTGGAAATGATACCCCTGACTTTTTTGTCTCTTTGTGGCCCGAGTCAGACGGGATTTGTGCCAGAGTTAAAACCCCTTTTCAAACTCCTTGGCGTTGTATAATAATCTCACGAAATGTTGGAGGGTTAATAGAATCTCATTTAATTCAAAACTTAAACGAAGCCAGTAAAATAGAAGATACATCATGGATAAAGCCTTTAAAGTTTGTGGGAATTTGGTGGGGTATGCATTTAGGTAAATACACATGGTTCGAAGGCGAAAACCATGGCGCAACAACTCAAAGGACGAAAGACTATGCCAGTTTTGCGGCAAAGCATAATATTGGTGGAGTATTGGCAGAGGGCTGGAATCAAGGATGGGAAACTTGGGCCTCTGGTGTTGTCCCGAAACAAGATTTTTGTAAAGCATATTCTGACTTTAAGCTTGATGAAGTCGTAAGTTTTTGTAAAAAGAATAATGTAGAGTTTATCTCTCATCACGAAACTGGGGGGAATATCCCTGAATATGAAAGGCAACTTGATTCTGCTCTTTTACTTTGTCAGAAAAATGGAATTCACTATCTTAAAACAGGTTATGCAGGATCAATTATCCCTGAGGGTTATCACCATCATGGACAATATATGGTAAGGCATTTTCAAAAAGTAGTAGAAACAGCCGCAAAATATCAGGTTTGTATTAATGCTCATGAAAGTATAAAACCTACAGGAATTGAAAGGACATGGCCAAATCTTCTTACTCAAGAGGCTGCGCGTGGAAATGAGTGGAATGCAACCTATAAAGCAACTCCGCCATATCACACCACAATTCTGCCATTTACAAGATTTATTGCTGGTCCTTATGATTATACACCGGGAATTTTTAATATTATTCACAGTCCCGAGTCAAATAAAAGATTGTATTGCACATTAACTCATCAAATGGCTTTGTTTGTAGTTTTCTATTCTCCAATGATGATGGTATCGGATATGATTGAGAATTACGAAAATCGGCCAGAGTTCAGATTTGTTGAGGAAGTTCCTTGTACATGGGATCAAACAAAAGTAATTGATGCCAATTTGGGCGATTTTGTAAGTATTGCTCGTCGTAGCGGCGATAGATGGTTTGTTGGGAGCATTGCTGACGAAAATTGTCATTTAGTAAAAATTCCATTATCATTTTTAAATTCTGAGAGTACTTATGTTGCTGAAATCTACTGTGATGCTGTTAGTACAGATTGGGAGAAAAATCCAGAGATGGTTGAGATAAAATCATTTATAGTAAGTTCAATAGATACAATCTATGCTGCTCTAAGCAAGGCGGGAGGACATTCTGTTATTATACGTCCTATTGATGCTGTTGATATCTTACTGCCAAAGATTTCGGAAAATAATAAATTAGCAGTTGAAAAGATGAAAGTTTTCAAATTACAGAAAACATACGGAGCAGATGCAGGTAATCACATTGCAAGTGGAAAAAATGTTACACTTATCGATGCATACAGTACAAAATATCCAGCATCTGGAAAAAATGCGTTAACCGATGGTGTAAACGGCAACTATAATTTTGGCGAAAATTGGCAGGGCTTCGAAGGCTCCGACATGCAAGCAATTATTGATCTGGGGCAGACATATAGGATAAAAACCATTAAAGCGACCTTTCTTGATTCGCCCAATGATTGGATATTTTTTCCACAAAATGTACAGTTTTACATTTCTACAGATGGCAGTAATTATACGCTAACCTCTGATATAACTGTTAAACCTACCAGTTCAGAGAATTCAAAGATAACTTCGATAAAGGAGCTGGTTTCGGAGTTTGCTGAGAAAGAAGTACGCTATATAAAGGTAATAGCAATAAATGTAAAAACATGTCCAGAATGGCATTATGGCAAAGGAAAGAAAGCTTGGCTGTTTTGTGATGAGATTGTTGTGGAGTAGGTGGTTAGTGGGTAGTTGGTAGTGGTAGTTGGTAGGGTGGATTGTCGTAAGCTTGAGAGTCTGCTATTTTGTAAAAATCTGTAGTCGGTGGTCAGTGGTCGGTGTGGATCGTCGTAGGCTTGAGAATCCACTTGTTTTAGAACACAAAAGTAGTTGCCCAAAAAGCGGCAGCGACTGCAAGTATCTCACTGACTACCGACTACAAATTTTACCGACTACCTAGCCGCGGAGCGACTACGCTAAGCCCCACTACCAACTACCACTACCAACTCCTTGAAATGCTCACCACTATCCACACCGACCACTGACAACCGACTACAAACTTTACCAAAAAACAGTAGAATCTTAAGCTTACGATAATCCGACTATCAACTATCAACTACCACTACCAACTATTA
>CAZOHR010000089.1:0-9663 GCA_964579045.1 uncultured Bacteroidales bacterium
GGGTCAAAAGCTATACTCCATGAAAAGATGTATCCGTTATCAGCTGTTAAGTGGTCAGTAACTTCGATGGTCCACATTCCATTTAAAGGGCAACCTAATAAATCTGTCCAAGCACCATCAATTTGATAGGTCCCAGGATCTAACTGATTAATTGGAACAGTTACACTAACGTTTCCAATTGGATCGGTATAAGGCGAAACATCTGTCCAATTTGCGGCATCATCAATAAAGCCACTAACAGAGGTTGGCGACCAGCAATAATCATAACCAATTCCTGGTGTTAAGTCAGCAGTATTTCCGTCAACAGGCAAATCAGTAGCAACTGGTTCACCGAGAATTGTTCCGCCACCACCTTGATTGGTAATATTCATTACCGAACCATCTGGACATCTTAATCTGATAGATAAGTCGCCCATGTATGAATGTTCGAGATTTGCGCATACACCTAATATATCATTTACAGAAGTAACTGTTTGACCAGGAGTAAAATTATTTAAAGTAAGCCCACTATAATATGTAACACCTGAACCATCAGGTAAAAACACTACTCCAGCAGCATCAGCTCCATAAGTCATATTTGCAGTAACCGCTGCCGCACTTCCGTTAAGGCTTACTGGATTTCCAGCACAAACTGGATTTGGAGTTACTACCGAACCAGTATAGTTTGGTGTCGTTGCAATTCTAACTCTCAAAGCTAAATCATCCAAATTAATACAGCTGTTTGGATCTGTTATTCTCAAATCAACATCAAATCCAGCCTGAGTAGCATAAGTATGTGAAACTGAAGTTCCTGTAGCAGTTTGACCATCACCAAAATTCCATGCAAAAGTTGAAGTTGCATCAGATTGAGCATAATTTGTATTATTCTCAGGGTAAGAACCAGTAGCTGTGAATGTTACTAAATCTCCTGGACAAATATCCACATATTTAATACCCCCTACTGTTGTGTATGGCGGATTTGTTACAAGTGTTCCAATAAAAATATCTTGGCAAGGCGCTGAACAATTTACACTTGCAGTCCATCCTGCGTTTTGTGTAAAACCATCAGAATGGAAAAAGAATGTCAAACAACCTGTTGGATTAGCTCCATTTGCAGATACAATTCCACTTAATGGTAATGAGTTATCGTAAGTTCCCATCAATGGTTCAGCAGTACTATTCCCATTAAAGATCATTATTAAATCATTAGTTGCTTCAACATTAAATTGAGTAAAGTTCATTTGCATGTTTGACCCAGGTATTCCTGGACAATACGTAATAATATAATCCTCATTAGCAGAATAAGTAGAACCGGCTCCCCCTGTATCATAAAATGTTCCACTACACGTTGACACTGTTGAAGATGGAGGAGTTCCAACACAAACATTAAATGTGCTAGTTTGACCAGTTGTAGAGGTATATGTATAAACGCGAACATAATAAGTTGCACCTGCAGTTAGACCAGTAATGGTTACTATATCTGCATCTGAGCATGCTATATTACTTAGTGCTCCACATGCACCAGTATATATTCCCATATACATATCAGTACTAGAACCAGCAACATTTTGCAAACTAACACGATGAATTGAACCAGTGGCAACAAAACTATACCATACATCATCATCTGGTGTTCCAAAACACGGGTTTGCCTGCGCTGAAGCAGTTGCACAAGCCACTGTGCCGGCAGTTACAGTTCCACAAAGCAGATTTGCATTAACAGTAAGTGGTGTTGCATTTACGCACTCATCATTTAATGGAGCAGAACTAATGTACTGTAATGAAGATGAGTTTGCAGATAAACCACTAGCAGTACATGTTACTCTTCTTCTATAGTATAAACCAAAAACCGTTGGGGTATAAGTTTCACCTGTTGCTCCAGGAATTAAAGTCCATGGAGCTCCTCCAGTTGGAGATGAATACCACTCATAAGTTAAGCCTGATGCAGAGGTGGATCCAGTAACACTAATTGCTCCAACATGACCACATCCGGCAAATGTTGATGCTATTGTTGTTCCTCCAGTCGGTGCTCCTGCACATGGTGGAGCAACTGTAATATTTACACAATAATCCTCTGTTTCACCATAGGAGTATGCTGTTTGGGCATAATTTGTTGCTGTTGAAAATGTTGTCTCAACACAAACAACTCTCATTCTGGTTATTCCAAGTGTTGAACTCAAAGGAACAACAAAAGATCCTGCCTCGGTATGTGGACCAGAAGTGCTTGCTGCAGAAGAATAACATCTTTCACTATCCTCAAATGCACCATTTTGATTATAATCTATGTAAATCTGAAAACCATTACTGTAATTGGTTGCAGTCGTCAATGAAGTTAAACTAAAATTTGTTGTTGCTAACTGCTGAAGGTTTGGTGCTGCAACTGAGCCTGTATAATTGCTATATCTAAATGCTATAGAACCTGCTCCAGGAGCTAATGCTCCAATTAAACTAGTATTATTTAAGGTTCCTACAGTAACGTTTCCTACATCTTCGTCGGCAGTACTTGAAGCATAAATAGCGGGATAAGCTCCACAAGTACAAACATCACCTACAATTGTGTAAGAGACAACATTAGTATTATTTGACAGGCCACTATTTGTGCAAGTAGTAACTAAACGATACCAAGTAGTAACAGCTGCTGATGTCACCAAAGTTGCACTATTAGCACCGGCAATATTAGTCCATGGACCAGTTCCAGAGGTTCCAGATTGCCATTGATATGTAATTCCAGTTGCAGTAGTAAGACCAGTAGCTGTAAGAGTAAAATTCGTGGATATGCAACCAGTAGCGCTGCTAATTGCAGCTGTTCCGGCATTAGGAGTTCCTGCACATGCTGCGAGTGCAGTTACACAAAAAGTATAATCTTCAAATTCACCAGAAACACCAGTGGCGCATGGGTCAGATGGTGCTGTATTTGTATAATGAGCATGAACGCGCATACGTGTACAACCAGCTGTTGCAGTTAGAGGTACAGTAAAACTACCAGTAGTATTGGTTGCATAAGCAGAAGTTACAAATACTCTTTCACCAGCATCGGCAAAATCACCATCCTGATTCCAGTCAACCCAAATTGCAAAACCATAGGTATTAACACCCCCATCGTTAGAAATTGAAAAATTAACTGTAGAGTTCTGTACCTGAGTAACTGTTTGTCCTGTAAACGAACCATAACCAGTTGCTGAATAACCAGAGTTATTATTTGTAATATTGGTAGTACCACCTGTTGTAGAAAAATCATCAATAAAATATGAAGCGCTGTTACCTGATGGCGTGCAATATGAACCAGGAAGGGTATAGGTTATAGTAACATATCCATTAGCTCCTGTTCCACCAGCTCTATCAGTATTATTACCGGTTCTTCCTCCTCCACCGCCACCTCCATAAGTACTTCCATTCCCGCCTACTCCATTTGCACTTTGTCCTGCACCACCGTTACCACCGTTTGCAGCAGTTCCTGTGCCCCCAGTTGTTCCAGCAGCTGCTCCACCATTACCAGTGCTACCAGCACCTCCACCGCCACCACCACTACTAGTTCCTGCAGCATCTGCTCCGGCTCCACCTCTATTCTTTGTTGTTCCAGTAGACGCTGCAAGTGTTCCACCTGCACCACCTAATGTAGCATCAGTAGCAACACCTGTACCACCAGCAGCAACCACTACTGTAGCGTCAAAACTAGATGCACCACCATTGACGCCTGGACCGCCGCCTGTACCAACAACATAATTGTACGAATTCCCAGGCACAACTGTAACAACACTTGATGCATAGGCACCACCACCGCCACCACCACAGTAAGAAGGATTAGTAGTAGCTGTACCACCACCTCCACCAGCACCCCAACATTGTACTGTTGCAGAAGTAACTCCAGCTGGACAAGTCCATGAACCAGAAGTGGTAAAGGTCACAGTTGTTTGCGCATTAAGAAATGAAAAAGTAGCTACAAACAGAGCCAAAGTAATGAGTTTGTAAAGATATTTCATGCTATATATTTTTTTATCTGACGAAGTTTTCATATTTTCTTTTTAATAATATCGTTCTTTTGCGTTGAAAATCAGGCTTGGTTTTCTAGTTCTTAATAAAATTCTCATCTAAACTTGCTCCATACGTTTTAAGTAAAGTGCTTATATCTTCACATGTTAGTCCTTGTTCTGCCTTAACTTTATAAAGGCCATCATCGAACCGTTCAACCGAAATAACATATTTACTGTGAGCTAATGCCTCAATAAAATATTTTTGATCCTGTTCGTTTGCAAATCCTGTAACATGAAAATAAACGAATCTTAATTCTCCAAAATCTTCAAATTTTGCAAAATCAGTGTCACTAGGTTTAATAGGAGTGTAATTAACAATTATGTCTTTAATCATACCAACAACCATTTCTTCTGTTAACTCAGATTGTGACTCAAACATTAAACGATGTAAATCACTCTTATCAAAAGAGAATTTTACTATTTCTGGATGTTTTAACAATTCTGTTTCAATGACCTGAATAATTTCTTCATCCAAATCACCTTCTAGTGTAAGATATGCAGTTCTAGTCCCATTATCATACACCTTTGATGCATCAATAGTAAAAGATTTGATTTGAGCGAACGAACTAACTACCAATAATGACATTACCGTCAATAATAAAATTCTTTTCATATAAAACATATACATTATTTAAAAAAACAGCAATCAACACTCAAACTTTTAAAATAAGAATCAAATTTCTTCCATTCAATCCTTATAGTAGACATAAAAACCATTTCATTTTTCACTTTAGTGAAAACGTTATTACATAAAATGGGTTGCCTTTAATAACAAAAACATCTAAAAAAAAACTTAAGAAACAACAATTCTCAATGCAAAGTCAAATCCGTCTACACACATTGCAAAATTAAGAAAATATAAATTTATTTCACATTATTACTTTAGTGTATTAGCTACTTTTTTACCAAATCGTAAATAATTTATATATTCGGAAAGAAAAAAGCCTGCATTGGTGTGCAAGCTCATAAAATTTTTACAAATACTACCAAATACTTGCCCATTTATCGGGTGGTAGATACATTTCATCTCCTTCCTTAATCTCAAAAGCTTCGTGAAACTCTTTGATTCCTGGAAGCTGTCCGTTTACCCTCCATTCTCCTAAGGAATGTACATCTTCTTTTGTTCTGCGACGAATTTCAGTTTCTCGGATATTCTGTCCCCATATTTTTGCATAAGCAAGATAGAATCGTTGTTCTGCTGTAAATCCATCAATTTCTTCAGGTTTCTCACCATTGAGAGCCATCATAAGTGCATCGTAGGAAATTTTCAACCCACCATAATCTGCAATATTTTCACCAAGTGAGAGTTTTCCATCAGCATATAAGTCAGACAAAACAAGGATATTATCAAACCTTTCTACTAATATTTTTGATTTCTCATCAAAACGTTTGGCATCTTCTGCGGTCCACCAATCTTTCAGATTTCCATCTTTATCATAGCTACGACCTTTATCGTCAAATCCGTGTGTCATTTCATGTCCGATTACCACACCAATTGCCCCATAATTAACTGCATCATCGGCGTCAAGATAAAAGAAAGGTGGCTGCAAAATACCAGCAGGAAAACAAATCTCGTTCATACTTGAGCTATAATATGCATTTACAGTATGCGCATTCATAAACCATTCCGACTTATCAACAGGTTTACCTATTTTTGAAATCATATCCACAAATTCAAATTCATTAGAACGAATAATATTGGACAAATAATAATCTTCAACAATATTTAGATTTGTATAGTCTCTCCACTTGTCTGGGTAACCAATTTTAACATTTATAGCTGCCAATTTTTCGAGTGCTTTATCTTTGGTTCCATCGCTCATCCAGTCGAGAACCTTAATTCTTTCTGCAAATGCAAGTCTCAAGTTCTCTACGAGCTCCTCCATCCTTTCCTTTGCTTCGGGTGGAAAATACTCCTTCACAAATATCTGTCCTACTGCCTCACCAAGACATGAGTTTGTTTTATTTACAACCTTACGCCATCGTTGCTGTTGGCTTAAAGCGCCTGTTAAAAACTTGCCATAAAATTGCCAATCTGCATCAACCATCTCGGTGTTAAGATAGGCGGCAGAATAATTAATGATATTCCACTTAAAATAGAGTTTCCATGTATCGATATCTGTTGATGAGAATATTTTTGAAAACTCTTTAAAAAACAAAGGTTGACTTACATTAATTGTTCCTGCAGCAGGTAATCCAATCAAATTAAAGTACTGCTGAAAATTAAAATCTGGAGAAATACTCTCTAACTCTTTAATCGTCATTCTGTTAGTGGTTGCATAAGGATCTCTCAACTCTAGGTTGGTCATAGATTTTATGGCGAGTTTATTTTCGAGATTATATATTTTTTGAGCATATTTATCACATATTTTAGAATCAAAACCAGCGAGTTTTAACATTCCTGAAATATGCTTTACATATTCGGTTCTAATTTCAACTGAACGTGGGTCATTTGCAGTATAATAGTCCCTATTCGGCAAACCTAAACCACCTTGATAAAGATAAGCAATTTGCATATTACTATCTTCGCTGTCAGCAGATCCAAAAATACTAAAGGCTGATGGAATTCCAAGTTTATGCAGTTTTGCAATAGTTGAAAGAACATCATCTTCAGATTTAATCTTATCAATATCATTTAATAATTCATCAATTGGAGCTAGCCCGTCCTGATCCATTTTTGTGGAATCCATACCCATGGAATAGAAAGTCTCTATTTTCCATTCTATAGAATTAACAGCATTATCTTTTTCTGATAAGCCTGTTATCAAATCGTTAACTTTTTTATTTGTTTCTTTTGCCAACAAATCAAATGAACCAAATCTACTTTCTTCATCTGGTAATGGATTATTTTTTTGCCAACCACCCGTAGCATACTGATAAAAATCATCAGCAGGATTAATTGTGGTATCAAGGTCGGAAAGCTCAATTGCTTTATGTTTTTCTACTTTTTCTTCCATATTTTTTGAATTTGGATTACATGATATAAGTACTAAACTTATAATGGCTAAACACGATAAAAAATGAATTGTTTTCATTGCGGAATATTTATTTCCAACAATATTAGCTCTTTTTCCTGAAACTTATTCGCTTCTCCTCACCCTTTAACAATCTTTTAATATTTTTTAAATGAGTTATAACAATTAAGACTGTTGCGACGAAACTAAATATTGTTAAAGTTAAAGAATCTCCGTGGTTTAGAAAGTAAATTGTTAATGGAAAAGTTAAAGCCGCCGAAATAGATGAAATACTTACAATACGGCTAATGATAAAAACAATGATAAAAACGATAAATGTTAAACCTGCTGCCTCTGGATGCAATGCCAGAACAAGTCCTAACATCGAGGCAACGCCTTTTCCGCCTCTGAATCCTGTAAAAACAGGAAAAATATGACCTATTACGGCAGCAACACCAAACACAAGTTTTACCTGATAGTAAGATTCAGTGCCTGGACTAATTTCAGGAATAAAACAGATTAGCTGAACAGCAAGAAAAGACTTTAAAATATCTGCAATAAAAACAGGTATTCCAGCTTTATAACCTAACACCCTAAATGTATTTGTAGCTCCAGCATTTTTTGAACCAAATTCGCGCACATCGGTATTAAAAAACCACTTACCAAACCAAACGGCAGAACTGAATGATCCCAATAAATACGATAATATTGTAAATGCTACAAGATAGTAAACCATACTAATGTTTGTTTGTGCGATCTAGGTCTCTTTTATTGTCCTTTGTTTTTATATCCTCGCGCTTATCGTGCAATTTTTTGCCTTTTGCGAGAGCAATTTCGAGCTTAGCAAGCCCTTTTTCGTTTATTGTCAAACTTAATGGGACAATTGTAAGCCCTTTTTCTGTAACTTTTTTAAGTAGTTTAATTATTTCTCGATGATTCAGCAATAGCTTTCTATCACGCTTGGGCTCATGATTATTGCATGTGCCAAGTACATATTCAGCAATATGAATTCCTGTAACCCATATTTCGTTGCTACGAAAGACACAATATGAATCTGAGAAATTTATTTTTCCATCACGAATCGATTTAATTTCAGTCCCCAGTAATACCATTCCTGCGGTGTATCGTTCGATGATTTCGAATTTAAAATATGCTCTTTTATTTTTATATGTAATAAGTTTTGATACCATTGTTAGAAAATAAAATCAAAGAAAGGATAAACCATTGCGAAATTCAATATCATGTATGTACCTATCATTAGAAGCGAAATTATCGTAAAAAACACGTTAACACTTGTTCTGACAGGTTTAAGAAAATATACTACACCCCAATACAAAACGTAGAATGTATATAGAGAAATTAAGGCTAAGAAAAAAAGACTTGGAAACAAATTTATCAAGATCATACCTATATAAAATGGTATCAAGCTAACATAAATAAATACAGCAATTTTTGCCTTCGACCTAGCTAATTTAAAATATGGCATCAACAAATTAGCTGCAAAGACCACAATCAGAAAAAATAAAAGGTCAATTACTACACTGACAGCAGAATACATTAAAATATCAGAAAAGTCTGTTACAGAAAGATAACTAAGCGTTTTACCTACCAATCTAGAAATAAACAAAACAAGTAAAGTGATAATAAAGAAAGGACTGAATAAGTCTCTAAATCGAACATCTTCAGGATTATATTTCACCCAACCCAAAGCAGGATTGAGTAAAATTAAAAAAAACCGATTTAAAATACCTCTATTGTCCATATTTTTTTACAAGCAACAAAAATAGTTAATTTTTCGTATTTTTATGAACTCAAAAAAACGAAAGATGCTAACAAAATATAATCTTATAGTAATAACTGGTGCAACAGCGGGAGGTAAAACAGCAATCGCCACAAATCTGGCATTAAGATTAGATGGAGAAATCATCAGTGCCGATAGCCGCCAAGTATATAGAGGGATGGATATTGGTACAGGTAAAGATTTGCAGGATTATACGATTAATGGAATTTCTGTTCCTTATCATTTAATTGACATCGCAGATGCTGGCTATAAATACAATGTTTTTGAGTTTAGAAACGACTTTTTTAGAGTTTTCAATGAAATTGCCAATAGAAAAAAACAACCTATCCTTTGTGGTGGAACGGGATTGTATATTGATTCGGCGATAAAAAATTATGAACTTGTAAAAGTTCCAGTAAATATAGAATTAAGAGAAAAACTCGCAAAACTTGATATTGTGGAGCTAGAAAAAATTCTTATTTCTTATAATAAGATGCACAATCGCAGCGACCTTGACACAACAAAACGGGCAATACGAGCAATTGAAATTCTAGATTATTACGCTAAGAACAAGCCCCAAGTTGAGGATACACCAGATATAAGACCTTTAATTATCGGCATACATTTCGACCGCGATCAACGAAGGGCTAGGATTACTGAGAGACTAAAACAAAGACTAGAAAACGGAATGATTGAAGAAGCGCAAGCATTACTAAACTCTGGTGTTTCGCATGAAGATATGGAATATTATGGTCTAGAATACAAATTTCTAAGCTGGTATCTTTCGGGTAAAATTAATTACGAAGAATTATTCAGTGGACTCAACACTGCAATTCATCAATTCGCAAAACGCCAGATGACCTGGTTCAGAAAAATGGAAAAAGACGGCACAATTATTCACTGGATTGACGGAAATCTT
>CAZOHR010000089.1:9763-12073 GCA_964579045.1 uncultured Bacteroidales bacterium
CTAGATATAAAAACCGGCGATAGCCGGCAAATAGATTTTAAATTCCTTAATTTTCAAAAATCTTTTAAGATGCTTTAGCCTAATTTAAAAATATCAAACAATCAGTATTATTTTTTTTTACAATTATCAATTCGACGGACTTTCATGTTCGTTAATAATTTTTAATATTATTCTTCCATAATAAATCCATGATACTTTATAAATTCCTCTAATTCTTCTTCGAAGAAATTCTTATTGTGATGTTTCTCTTGATTCTTAATATATTTTCTCACACGTTCGACCTCTTTCTCACCTACTCCTGCCGCCCAATATTCCGACTGCCAAGCAAACTTAGACTTTGTCAACTTGTTTTCGTTAATCCAGTGCGACGACTCTCCTTTTATCAGATTCGCAATCATTGCTACACTCATATCCGCAGTTAATGAAACCAAACAGTGTACATGATTTTCGTAACCATTTACAAAATCAAGATGAATACCTTTTAATTCTGCATTCTCTTTCATGTGAATAAATACTCGCGAACGAATATCTTTAGTTAAAAACTTAATGCGATTCTTAGTCGTCCAAACCATGTGGACATAAATCTTAATATAAGACATAATTCTCTATTTTCATTTTTAATAATTCAAAAATAATGAAAAAGAATGAACAAAAAAAAGACTCCCAAAATTATGACAGTCTTTTTAATTATCTTAAATTTTTACTTACCTTAGTTTTCCGGTTTTTGTTCCGGATTTTCTTCTTTTGGAGGTTTTGGGAGAAGTACTTTACGGCTAAGTTTGATTTTGCCAGATTTTTGGTCAACTTCAATAACCTTAACTTCGACTTCCATTCCTTCTTTCAACACTTCTTCAACCGACTTGATGCGTTTCCAATCAATCTCAGAAATATGTAATAATCCCTGACAGTTAGGAAGTATTTCAACGAAAGCGCCAAAAGTTGTAATGCCTTTCACTTTACCCTTATAAACTTCATTTAACTCAGGTTGACGAACGATTGCATGAACTCTTTCCTTAGCTGCAAGCATATCTGGACCGCTGGTAGCAGAAATCTCGATATAACCTTTCTCATCAACTTCGGTAATCGAAATTGTAGTATTTGTTTTTGCCTGAATTTCCTGAATAATTTTACCTCCAGGGCCAATAACTGCACCAATCATATCCTTAGGGATAATCATAGTTTCGATACGTGGAGCATGATCTTTATAATCAGAACGTGGTTCGGCAAGTGTTTTCATCATTTCGCCAAGGATGTGTGCTCTGCCCTCTTTTGCTTGATTTAAAGCCTGTTCCAGAACTTCGTAAGAAAGTCCATCAACCTTAATATCCATTTGAGTGGCAGTGATACCATTTACTGTTCCACAAACTTTAAAGTCCATATCGCCAAGATGATCTTCGTCACCCAAAATATCACTTAAAATTGCAAATTTCTTAGTTTTTGGATCTGCGATAAGTCCCATAGCAATACCCGAAACCGGATTTGAAATTGGAACACCAGCATCCATAAGTGCAAGACAACCTGCACAAACTGTTGCCATAGAAGACGATCCGTTTGATTCCAAAATGTCGGAAACAACTCTAACTGTATAAGGGAATTTTTCGCCTTTGCTAGGAATAACTTTAGATAAAGCTCTATGAGCTAAATTTCCGTGTCCTACCTCGCGACGACCAACACCTCTGTATGGTTTTGCATCACCAGTAGAGAATGGTGGGAAATTATAATGTAAAACAAAAGGAGAATAACCTTTAAACATAACACCATCAAGCATTTGTTCGTCGAGTTTGCCACCTAATGTTACAGTAGTAATTGATTGAGTTTCGCCACGAGTAAATAAAGCAGAGCCGTGAGCAGTTGGTAAATAATCAACTTCGCTCCAAATTGGGCGAATTTGATTTGTTTTTCTACCATCAAGTCTTACTTTTTCGTTAACCACCATTTGACGAACAGCTTCTTTTTCGACATCGTGATAATATCTATCAACTAATTTCTTTACAGTAGGAAGTGTTTCTTCGTCGTATTGAGCGAGGAATTCTTCTTTTACTGCACCAAAAAGTCTTTTTCTTTCGTGTTTGTCAGCAGTTTGAGTAAAAGCAGCAGCATAAGCTTTATCATAAGTCTCTGCCCAAACTTTCTTGCGTAGTTCTTCATCATTATTTTCGTGACAATATTCAGCAAAACCTGTAATTCCACAAGCTTCGCGAAGTTCGAGTTGAACTTTACATTGATCGATTATGGCTTCATGAGCAAATTTAATTGCATCAAGCATTTCTTTTTCGGAAACCTCATTCATTTCGCCTTCTACCATCATAA
>CAZOHR010000090.1:0-12035 GCA_964579045.1 uncultured Bacteroidales bacterium
TACTTGAAACTATTCAAATCCCAAGCTTTTGCAACAGACTCACTTTTCTCTATTTGGCCATATTTAGATTCATATCTGCCAACTCCGAATTTCTTGTCATAGAATTCCTTCATTCTTTCCAATGGGAAATGACTTTCTGGATTTCCTTCTCTGTCTTGAGAGTTTTTATCACGCTTATAAAAAGATGCTCTTTGTTCGATTTGATCACTTTTTAAATGGTTAAAAGGATTGCACTCGGGGTAAATCTTCTCAATAACAAACTCAACAAATTCTTGAGAATAGTCAACGTAATTGTATTTCACATCCCATAAGAATGTAGGATGTTTAAAGATTTCGATAAAGCTGATTCCAAAGTACTTCATTAAAAGCTTTTCTTTTTCTTTTAATACACCTGGTCCAGTATTTTGAGTTTTTTTAACCGCTGCCAATGGGTCTTTTGCTGCCGCCCATGGTTTAATATATGGTGCAAATGAACAATAGGAGAGACTCCACATGGATAAATCCCACAAAAGACTATCCCATCTGTATTTTATCTGTTCCCATTTCTGTATGTCATTTTCGTGCTCTCTTTCAATATCTTGCAAGGCAAATTTTAATTCTGTCCAATTAGGAACTTTGTATTTATTGGCATTGGCGAGCTCATCAAACTTAGCCAGTTTTTTAACAATTACTTGTATTTGTAATGATGATATTGGATTTGTAACAATAAATTCCTTTTCTGTTATTAAAGCATCACGACTGGCTACGGCTCCGTCCATTGCTTTGTCGAGCCCTGTTTCTAGCTGAATGCGCAAGAATTCTGGTAAGGTCATTCCTGGTTTTTCGCCAAGAGCTATCACATCTTGGATCGGTTTAATAACATTTTCTGGATTTGATAAAATTTCCACCTCAACTGAGTTGTCAAAAGCCTTAGGAGTCTTCTTGAGAGTTTCTTCATGTCCTTTTTTTACTTCGTTTTTGAGATTGTCCATTCCTCCAGTTGCCGAAAATAAGCCTTTTTCGGTGTTCCTTTCAAGATATTCTAAGCCCATTTGAATGTTGGCTTCTGTGTTTTTGCCGCTCGCTAGGTCGATCGCATCTTGATAATTCTTTTTAATGTACACAATTGCTTGTTTTAGTGCATCCACACTTTGTTTAAGCAATGCTGCATCATCATAGCCTCCGGCACTAGTGTCGGTAGATTGTTGACTCGATGCACCACTTAGAGCTCGGCCATAAAAATCGCTGAATTTTCCGTAAAGATTTTCATTCATTAGTTGAGCATTGAACTCATTCATGTCGGAATGTTCATTGCCTAATTGTTCCATTCTTGAATATGCAGCACACATATTGTCGAAATCGCTACCCGAAAGGTTTTTTGATTTGCAATCATCTACCATATTTTTAAAAGCGCCCAAAATTGCGTTGAGCATCATAGGATCTATTGGCATAATTTGGGATTTTAACGGTTAATAATTGATTTGTATTTTGCGAGTTGCTCCTCGATATGAGCTTTTGAATATGGTAATAAACGAAAATGCCTGTGTTCTAGATTTTTCTCAGGAATCAGTTTCCATCCTGCCTGCCAAGCGTGATTGTTTTCTTCTAGATTTTTTACTCCTTCACTTAGTGATTTTCTTACATCTGCAGCAATCTCCATCATATTATTCTTATAGCCATCGGGAACTACTGCATTTTCGTAAACTGTAATCTCGTCTATCAGTCTCCAATCTCCAATAAACTGCCTATTTGCTTCGTCCATCGATATTTCCACACTAGTTTTGTTGGTTTCTTCAACAGCCATTGTTGCAACGTCAAGTGAGGTTTTGCACGAATCAATTTTTTCGAGAATTCGTTCCGATGCTTTTACTCTAAATAATTCTTGATGTTTATCGTAGTACTTTTTCTCGATTTGAGCTTCGTCTTTAACTAATGCAATAGAACAAGCATTACTGAGATTGACGGCATTAGATTTAAAATCTTCGAGATTACTACATGATTGCATCGAGTCCGACATTTGTTTTTCTGCCTGATATGAATTTGAATATGCAGGGTTGTTTTTAAATCGTTCTGCTCGTGCAGCATAGTATAATTTGTATTCTTCCAATATTTTATCGTTCATGTCACACTTTTTTTAATGAAATTAATTGAAATAGCCGGAGAATGATTCTCTGGCTATTTTCATAATGTTGCAAATTATTTCTTTTCTAAAGTAAATACTTGGTTTGATCCTGCAACTTCGATAATAAGTTTTTCTCCATCGAATTTGTAGTTATAAACGAATTCTGTTTCAAGATTGTCAAACTTTACTGTTACACTTTTGTCGTCTAATTTGGAAACTTTTCCTTTGGATTCAATTATTCCTGCTTTTGTTGAGAAAGCACCTTCATCTCCAAATGTGTAAATAGTTCCAATATTTAAATCGGCCCAATCGCCAGTTGCTTCAACAATTGTCCATTCTCCAGCAAGTTTATCAGCAGGTGTTTGATCTTTAGTGTCTGATTTTTTTTCTCCACCTCCACAGGCAGTAATCATTGTAGTCATAATTATTACGGCAAAAATTGCACTGATTGTCTTTTTCATAATTTAGTTTTTAATTAGGTTTTTTAATTTGTTTATAATTTCTCTTGGGTTCAATATTGTTCTTGTAAAGATATGATTTTTTCCGTTTGCCGAAATATTAAACTCTGTTATTATCTTTGATTTTTTCACTGTAACAGCGTTTATTTCATCTTTATCTATATTTAAACTGATTGCTGATTTTGAATTGTTTTGTTTTTGTCTGAAAATTACTGCTGATTCGGTAATTATCAAGGATCCTGAAAATTTTTCTCCCGAAGGAGAAAAATAATTCAGGTTCCACTTTTCAGGTTGATTTTCAGAATGTTTTTTCATAATTTCTCCGTGGAGATTTATTTAACCTTAGACAAAGGTACAGGTAAATGCATGGTGCCAAGTAGTGAAGGTCCGTACGAAGTTTCAATTCTCTCATTGAAATATGGTGTCCCATAACTTGAACCTCCCATGTAGTCGGCCTTTACTGCAACACTCTTTTGTAATCTGTAGCCATATTCGCTCTTGTAGATAACGTCAGCTTTGCATTCACGATATAATATTACTCCAAGTGAATTTGTTACAACTTTCCATTCTGTCTGACATGCAACATCGACAATCTCATAGAAACCTCCAGTATTTGATGCTTTTAGTTTACTGTCAATATTAACCCAATCGCCAGTTGCATGAGAAAGCTTCTTTGCTGAACTGGCACTAACTAATTTGTTTAACCCTTCAGTTGTTACATTAAATTCGATGGTGGTTTCTGCTATTGAAGGCCATTGAGTAAAGTATGAGTGAGCAAATTCGTAGCTAACATCGTAAGGAATGCATTCTTGTGAATATGCTTTTATTGTAAGTGAGTGATTTCCAGTAGCCAGTTTTCCACCATAAAGCATGTCGAGAAGTGCGTACACAACAGGACTGCTCCCTTTGTAAAGTGTATTGCTGTTAAAACTTGCACTCATGTCGCCATAACCTGCATCTGTAGATGGAAGTATAATCATGTCAAATTCTTTTCGAGTTTCATAATCGGCATCCCACAAATCAGCACCCCATGCTGCAACTGGAATACCATCAACAGACACGTAAAACAACATTGAACCATGGTCATAGTCACAAGAGCTAGCTTTACACCATTTCATATTATAAAACTTTGGAGCTTTTGGTAATTGAAGTTTTACATTTAATTCTCCATTACCGGGAGTAAAGCTGGTGCTGTTAAAAATAAAGTTGCCTTTTTCGTTGTCGGGAAGTGGACGTAGATGTTTAGGACCGTTGAGTGACAACGAATTTGAACCAGCAGCATCAACACCAACATTAACCGATCCGCTGCAGATTGTGATTTTTGGCTCATTAGAGCTACTCTCACCTAGTCCGAATTCAACTTTTAAAGTATGTTTGCCCGATGTCATTTTGCTAATTGCAGCTGTAGTGTACATTACTGGTACATTTTTCTCTTGATACAGATGCTGGAAAACCCAAATGTCTTGGTTGGTTTCAAGCATCGATTGGTCAGCTGCAAGTTTTTCTGCAAAATCTGGATTTACATTTAAAGGGATGTCGATATATGTCCATTGTTTAGAAATGTTGCTAGCAAAGCTGTATGGACCAGCAGTAAACGCTTTTGCTCCGTCGATATATACAGTTATAAAACCATAAGCCGAAAAACTTGATTCAAATCCTGCAGCATCAGCATATTCAATCATTGTTTTTCCGAGATTCATGCGCACGAACAATTCATCACCAACACTTACATCATTTTTAAAGCCATTTGCTTTGAAAGATGTATAGAAGTAAGCTTTGCCAGCTTCCATGTCTTCTGCTTTTACAATGTTTACAATAGGTCCAGATTCGCTGGTTCCCGAATTGTTGTCTGCATTGCTTTTGTCTTTGCCAAAATTAATTTTATCAGTCGTATTCTCGACTTTGTCTTTGGCATTTTTCAGATTGCCCAACTGTGCTTTGGCCGATAACCCTAATATCATCATTCCGGCCACTAGTAATGTTAATGTTTTCATCGTTTTCATTTTTAGATTGTTAATTTGAAGCTAAAATATTGACGAAAACCACTACATGTAGTCATATTATGGTGAATGGCTGAAAAAAAATGGTGAACTATTGAAACAGATGGGTGAAGATTGCGGCTTACACCAACAGTTATTGTGATAATTACATAGTTCCTTTAAAGTCGTAACTTAATTTGGAGAGCATAGTATTAATATGTGCAAGTACTTTTTTGATAATTGCTTTATCCAGTTCGCTGAGATGTCTAGTGCTTACCAGATTATCAGGTTTTAGGTTGTTCTTAAATAAGGATGCTTGATGATTTAATCTCATCATACCTAATACGTCAAATGCTTGAGTAATATTTTTATAAGATGAATCTTGAATGATTTCTTTCTGTAGCAATATTTTAAGTCTTTCTGTGGTATTTACACAAGTAAGCCCATTTCGCAGAGCATAGATACGAGAGAAATTTACTATTGGTGCAATTGCATCTTTGATATTTACTGTTTCTGGTGGCGCTCCTGCAGTCTCAATAAGTATGTTTCCCCAAAAACCAACTTGTGGTTTTAGTTTTAGATTATTTTGAGCTAGTAATAGCAAATATGCTGGATTTCTCTCGGTTAAATGTGAGATGTGAGTTCTTAAGTCTTTAACAAAACTTTCTTCGCCATAAGTTAATCTGAAATCGAAAAATATGCAAATGTCTAACAGATCTTTAGCATTGCCATTGTTTATCCATCTCGAGAAATACGTCTTCCAAACTGAAAATGGCTGACAGTAATCTGTATTCATTGCCATGATGCCACCTTTGCAAAAAGTATAGCCAATTTCATCAAGCGAACTCGAAACAAATTGTGCCAGCTCGTCGAAATACTTCTTTACACCAGGAGTGTCTGTATCTTCAAAAATTATTGCATTGTCCTGATCGGTGTTAAGAGTTTGCTCCATGCGACCGACACTGCCCATTGTAATAAATGAAAACTTAGCAGGTGGTTCTCCCACTTTTATTATTGCAATCTCGATTAGTCTTCGAGTTATTGCTTCCGAAATCATTGAGAGGTTGTTGAAAATAAATGTAGAATGCGTATTTACTTCAATTAGTGGAATAAGTGCAGTTATAAATTCATTGTAAATTGTCTTCAAGTCGTTGCCGCTTCTTGCGTGCGAAACTTTAGTAATAATCTTTACAGGCAAAAATTCGTTAAGAGCAAATACTTCTTTTTTTGTTAGATATCCACTTATCTGACATTCCTGATTTTCTAGAAAAACGACTTCTTCAACAGCATTTTCAATTTCGAAAAGTACATCTATTACTGGAGAATTCTCACTAATTCTTTTGAGTGGAGAACTCATAATATTGTATGCTTTTAATTCGCTAAATTTATCAGAATTTAATGCTCTCGAGCGAATTGAGGCATCTGAGATAAATCCAAGGATTTCTTTTTCTGGACCACTGATAACTGCAATCTCAGATTTGGAATTGTTAAGCAAGTATCCCAACTCTTTAATATCTATGTTATAACTGCAGAATGCTGGTTTTGCCGCCATACTCAAAGCTGGCTGACTTAGAAATTGCATGAATGCTGTGTAACTATTATTTAGACTGTCAGCGCCAGTATTCATTTGGGTGGTAACATCTTGAATTAGACCATCACAGAATCTGGGACCAGAAGAGTCGTTAACAATAACAAGTGATACAGATGCAAATATCTGTTCCCCATTTTTCTTTTTAAGTTTGATGATTCTGTTTTTTACAAAACCACGATTAAGGAGATTAGATCTAAAATTTAGTTTGTCTTCCTTTTCTACAAGGAAATCGAGAATGTATAAGCCATTAATTTCGGCAAATGACTTATACCCAAGAACCTGCAATGCAGTTTGATTTGCTTCTATAAATCTGCCTTTTTGGTCAAGCGAAGTCCTGAAAATTCCCTGGTTTAGGCTGTCCATCAAATACTGAAACTTCTCTTTGTTTTGAATGTTTTCTTCTCTAGCAAGAATGTCAGAACTGACATCTTTTACCGAGAACACAACAGCATCGCGTCCATAAAATTTAATAGGGTTTACATTTAGTACAACATCCAACTGTTTATTATCAACTGTAAAAACTTTACTTTCAATTGATTGTTGAGGGAAACTGAAATCCTCCAAATCGATGTGGCTCTTGATGTCACTAGGTAAGTTTAAAACCGATTCTATGTTATGTTCAGCAATTTCATCGTGTGCTTTGCCTGTCATTTTTTCAAAAACTTCATTCACAAAGGTAATCTGACCATCCATCCACATAAGTAAACCATCTGTTGAGGCATCGACTAAAGATCTATATTTTTCTCTCGACTGATTTAATTCTGCTTCAGCATTAATTCTTTTTCTTTCGATATTGAATGACTGTCGGCCCACATACATCAAGATTAGAGTGATAATAAACGAGATGATAATACTTATCATGGTAAATCTGCGTGTAAGTACTGCAATTTCTGCTTTTACATCTTCGATATATATACCAGTGCCGATAATCCAGCCCCAAGGTTCGAATGACTCAACGTATGAAAGCTTTGGAACAATATGTTTTGGGTCATCTTTCCATTGCCACATATATTCTACATATCCGTGTTTGTCTTTTTTTACAACATTAACGAATTCAACAAACATCTTTTTGCCATGTGGGTCTTCAAAATTTGATAAATCTTTGCCATTAAGATCGGGACGGTAGGGATGTACAATCATGACTGGCTGCATATCTGTAATCCAGAAGTAATCTTTGTTTTCTTCTCCGTATCTTAGATATTGTATTCTCGAAATTGCTGTTGACTGTGCTTCTTCTCTGCTTAGAATTCCGTCGATTTCATCCTTATGGTATTTTGCAAGAATGCTGGTGGCTGTATTTGTTAATTCTGTAATCATTTCTCGTTTACGATCCATCATCGAATCTTCGAAATATGGTACTACCACAAAGAACAAAGTCACCACAAATAGTAATACTGCCAGAATTGACGGAACAACTATATTCAGGAAAAACTTTATACGCGCATTTTTTAGTTTGCTGCTCATGTATTTTTGTTTGTCCAAAGTTAATAAATTATTTTTTTATAAAGTTTTTTTTATTCCAAAAATGTGGATTCCTAATGTTTTTCTTCATAGCTTTACCAAAAACAATTAACATGAATAGGATTTACTTAATTTTACTAATACCAATATTTATGAGTTGTGCAGCATCAACTAAGCATTTGAATTCAAAAAAGGATTTTGATTCGGAGCAATTTCTAGGTAAATGGTACGAAATTGCAAGACTTGACCACAGTTTCGAACGTGGATTGGATTATGTAACCGCAACATACAGTATTAGCGATGATGGAAAAATTAAAGTTCTTAATGAAGGTGTAAGGCAAGACGGGACAAAGAGCTCTGCTGTAGGCAAGGCATATGTAAAAAATCCTGAAGAGAAGCTAGGAGAATTGCGCGTAAGTTTTTTCTGGATTTTTTATGCGAAATATAGAATTATTTTTCTCGACAAAGATTATCAAACCGCTATTGTTACTAGTGGCACAATGGATTACTTGTGGATATTATCACGAAAACCAATACTATCGGAGCATGAAATGATGCAGTTAGTTTATTTCTGCGGAGAGAATGGTTTTGATGCTAAAAATCTTATTTATCCTAAGCAAAATTGAATTATTTAGATTATGTTAAAACTAGAATTCTTTTTATAGTTGTTAGTGGTAGTTGGTCCCGAAGAATAAAAAATCTACGATTTTTGTTATTCTTCGAGGATCCTCGATAAAATAAGAAATTGCATTGCAATCTTATTTTGAGAGGAAGATAAAACAGTAAATTGTAATTTCGTTTAGATTTTATGCAATTTCTGTTTTATCGGGATAGTTGGTAGTGGGTTTATCAGTCGCTGCCGTTTATTGAAATTCTACTCTTGTTTTAAAATAGCAGAATCTTAAATTTACTTCAATCCACACCGATTACGGACCACCGATTACAGATTACCAAGAGACAAAATAGTTACAACAATACTAAGATTACTCAAATCATTCGCAACATTGGTCTTAATTTTCGGTTCTAAATACAGAATCATTTATTGATGAAACTTTACATAAAAAACATGGTGTGCGATAGGTGCAAACTGGTGATAAAAAACAGTCTTGCCGAATCAGGATTAGAACCATTATCTGTTGAATTAGGTTTGGTAGATCTTGGCGACGCTATGCCTGATTCCAAAGTAATAAATGATTTTCGCAATAAAATTGAAAAACTTGGATTTGAATTACTGGATGACAAAACAAGTAAAATAATTGATAAAATTAAAACACTAATAATTGAAACAGTTCATTACAGCAAAAATCCACTAAATATTAAACTATCCGATTTCTTAAAAAACAATCTTAATTATGATTACAATTACCTTAGTAATCTTTTTTCTTCTGTGGAAGGGACTACGATTGAAAATTATTACATTCTTCAAAAAATTGAAATGGTTAAGGAGTTACTAATCTATGACGAGTTAAATCTTAACGAAATTGCGGATAAATTAGGTTATAGCAGTGCCTCACATTTAAGCACCCAATTTAAAAAAGTTACTGGAATTTCCACTGGCGAATTCAAAAAGATACGGGATGTGAAATATAGAACCTCACTTGATAATCTGTAAATTATAAAGTTTATTTGCAAAATTGTGCAATGATCTTTCTAGTGTTCTAGCTTAACTTTGTTTAAAAGTTACAAGGATGACAAAAATAATAAAAAATATTTTCTCTGTAAGCGGAATGTCGTGCTCGTCTTGCTCAATGAGTGTAGAAACTGTGCTTGGGGCGATGACCGGAATTGTAAAGGCTGAAGTAAACTTTGCTAACTCATCTGTTAAGGTTGAGTATAATCCAGACCTTGTTAGCCCAGAATTGATGAAAACGAAACTTCAACAAATTGGGTTTGACATGATTATTGAGAACAAAGATGATAGCACTACTAAAAGTATAGAAGAAATTAAGAGCGATGAGTATCGTAAAATGAAAGTCAAAACTTTGGGAGCTGCAATCTTCACAATTCCTGTTATGATTTTCGGAATGTTTTTCATGAACGAACCATTTAGTAAATGGATTTCTTTGGCGTTTGCAATTCCTGTGATCTTCATTTTTGGGAGAGGGTTTTATATCAAAGCATTCAATCAGATTAAACATAGAACCGCCACCATGGATACTCTCGTAGCAACAAGCACAGGTATTGCATTTTTGTTTAGTTTGTTCAATACTCTTTATCCTGAGTTTTGGATTTCGCAAGGACTCGAGCCACATGTTTATTATGAAGCTGCTGCTGCAATAATTACATTTATTTTATTGGGAAAGTTGTTGGAAGAGAAAGCCAAAGTAGGTACTTCGACTGCAATAAAGAAGTTAATTGGACTTCAACCTAATAGTGTTACCATTCTTAATTCGGATGGGACAACTAAAACAATTTCAATTAAGGATGTTAAAGTAAATGATTTTATTCTTGTAAAACCAGGTGATAAAATTGCTGTGGACGGCGAAATTACAGAAGGCAATTCCTATGTTGATGAAAGTATGATTAATGGAGAACCCATTCCAATTGAAAAATCTATTGGTTCAGAAGTTTATGCAGGGACAATTAATCAAAAGGGAAGCTTTGTTTTTGTTGCAAAAAAGGTAGGTGAGGCAACATTTCTTTCTCGAATAATAAAAATGGTTCAGGAAGCCCAGGGTAGCAAAGCACCTATTCAAAAGCTTGTGGACAAAGTTGCTTCTGTATTTGTTCCTGGAGTTTTTGCAATATCCGTAATTACATTTGCTGTGTGGATGGTTTTTGGTGGAGAGAATGCATTTTCGCATGCGATGATAACATCTGTAACGGTTTTGGTCATCGCTTGCCCATGTGCTTTGGGTTTGGCCACACCTACCGCAATGATGGTTGGAATAGGTAAAGCTGCCGAAAGCAATATTCTAATTAAAAATGCCGAAAGTCTTGAAATCGCAAAAAAGGTGAATGTTGTGATTTTTGACAAAACTGGAACATTAACCGAAGGCAAACCTACTGTTAGCAAGTTAATTGAAAACCAAGATTATATTAATGATAAGCATTATGGTATACTTGTGGCAATGGAAATAAAATCGGAGCATCCATTAGCAGAAGCTATAGTTCAATATTTTGAAAATATTAAACCAGAAATTGCAATTATTGAAAACTTTGAAAGCATCACTGGTAAAGGAGTTAGTGCTTATTGTCAAGGATATAATTACTTTGTTGGAAATAAGAAATTGATTATCGAAAATGGAATAGTTATAGACTCTGTTATAGAATTGAAAGTAGAAGAATTACAATCAGCAGCAAATACGGTAGTATATTTTGCCGACTCAAGAAATGTGCTCGCAGTAATCAGTATTTCTGATAGGATAAAAGGGACCTCAGCCGATGCTGTTGCAATGTTAAATGCAAAGGGCATCGAAACAATAATGCTAACAGGTGATAATAGTAGAACAGCAAGCGCTATTGCAAAAAAGGCGGGGATAATTTCATTCAGGTCTGAAATGCTGCCATTCGAGAAAGCGCAATTTATAAAAGAACTACAGGATTCCGGTAAAATTGTAGCTATGGTAGGCGATGGAATTAACGATTCTCCTGCACTTGCTCAGGCTGATATTTCCATCGCAATGGGTAAGGGTTCCGACATTGCTATCGATGTAGCAGGAATAACAATAATATCAGCTGACCTTATGGCAATTCCTAAAATATTGGAACTTTCAAAACAGACGGTAAGAACATTAAAGCAAAACCTTTTTTGGGCGTTTATTTACAATATTATCGGAATTCCAATTGCGGCAGGTGTACTGTTTGCCTTTAATGGGTTTCTTTTAAATCCGGCAATTGCTGCTGCTGCAATGGCATTTAGTTCAGTATCTGTTGTGCTAAATAGTTTGAGATTAAAACACAAGAGGATTATTAACATTTAAATTAAAATTTATGGAAGAAATTATTAAACTTAAAACAAGCATTAACTGTAATGGTTGTTTGACAAAAGTAACGCCATTATTAAATAAAATTGAAGGAATTATCGCATGGGACGTCGATCTGGGGAATCAGAATAAGACTCTTACTGTAAAGACAAACATTAATTGTACAGAAGAGATTATTGATAAGTTAAGGGAGATTGGTTTTAGCGCAGAGAAAGAGGGGTGATGCAATATTCTAGCATTGGTCAAGAAACGGATCAAGCAATATTTCTGGGGGGAAGGCAAAATATAGCAAACAACGATTAATCGAATTATAGCGATGACAAATCGTCGTTGCGACGCGCGCACAATGTCATTAAGTTAAGCCAATTAACACAACTTATTATTTTATTCGCCTATAGTTGTGCAAAAGGTTAATGCCCTACGGGCAAAGAGCACATCATATAGATACGTTTTTACTGACATTTATGCCCTCTTATGTTTGCAAAATTAAAATTAATAAATTTTATTTACAAATTAAAG
>CAZOHR010000091.1:0-11954 GCA_964579045.1 uncultured Bacteroidales bacterium
TAGATACGATAATGAAAAAAAATTCATTCTTAATCGTAATATTGTCATGCATATCCATGTTATATGCAGCCAATATTTCAGCGCAAACAGTAACTGCAACTTATACTGCAGGTAATGGGAACACCGATTATAGTTTTACTGCTTTGCCAGGTGCATCTACATGCCCTTTATCTCTGAGTGTTACTATTCCTGCCGGTGCTGTCATTACTGCAACAGCTGTCTCTTATAGTATGACTGGCCAAGCAGCCGGTTATATGAGCGAACAACGGTCTCAATTGAGATGTACATCAGCAGGTGGAACTGCGGAAGCAACACTTTATTCTGGCGTTGGTTCAACATCTGGTACATATGCATATAATAGAACAGGACTTACAATTGCTAATGGAGTTGCAGGAGGCGGAACAATTAACTTCCAATTGCATGCTGGTAGAACTTGGGGAGGATCAGGCTGTAACACAACTTATAATTATGTAAATAATAACTGGACAATAACTGTGACTTATTACATGCCAGTTGCCTGTGCTGGAACTCCTAATAATGGAGTCGCAGCAATTTCTTCAACTACTGGTTGTGTTGGTACAAATTTTACTGTTAGTGCAACTGGATTGACTCTAGGAACAGGAATCACTTACCAATGGCAATCAGCACCATCAGCTACAGGTCCATGGACAAATATTGCTGGAGCAACAGGCTCGTCTTACACAACATCACTTGCAACCACTACATATTATCAGTTAAACACAACATGTAGTAATAGTGGTATTACAAGCACTTCTAATGTTTTATCCTATACAGTAACTGGTAACGCATGTCAGTGTGGTACTTATCCTGCTGTTTATGCTTCGAGTACTGCAGATGAAGAGATTACTAATGTAACAATCGGAACATTAAACAATAGTTCTACCTGCGCTACGTTGGCTCCCGGTCCAGGTTCGATTGTTACTAGATATGCTAATTATACGGGATTTGTTGCAGCTATAGTTGCTCAACTAGGAGAAACCTTAAATTTTAGTCTCACTCAAACTAGTTGTGGTGGGTCATACGGAAATGGGTTTCAGATTTATATAGATTATAATCAGGATGGTGATTTTATGGATGCTGGAGAGCAGGTGTATAATCAGCCTGTTGCCGCTACCGGAAATCATACCAAGACAGGATCATTTACTATTCCCGCAACAGCCACACAAGGAATTACACGATTGCGTGTTGTTAATGCCGAAAGTGCATTTCCCACAGCTACCAATTATTCCTCTACAGCTTATACTTGGGGAGAAACAGAAGACTATTGTATAAATATTATTGCATCAACACCTTGTGCTGGAACACCTGAGGCGGGTAGTGCTAGTCCAGCAACGCAACAAATATCGACAGGCTCTACTACAACTATTTCTCTCGTAGGGGTTTCTGCTGTTTCAGGTTTAACATACCAATGGCAACAGTCAGCTTCTGCTGGAGGACCTTTTGCAAATGTAATCGGAGGTTCGGGAGCAACTACTCCTACCTATACTACTCCTGCCGTTTCTGTTGATACATATTATCGTTGCATAGTTACTTGCACAGCCACGGCACTTACAGATATTTCTGCAGTTGGTGAAGTCACGGTTGTAGCAACAGTAAACATGTTTACAGGATCAATTACAACCTGTGGAAGTTTGTTTTATGATTCGGGTGGAGCTGCTGCCAATTATGCTGTTAGCGAAAATTATACACTTACAATTTATCCATCCACACCTGGTTCCCAGGTTCGGGTTACTTTTTCTAGTTATGTTACTGAAAATAGTTATGAAAACTTAAGAATTTATAATGGTAATTCTACGGCTGCACCGTTGCTTGGTACTTATACTGGTACTGCATCTATTCCAACATTTACTTCTACTGCTGCTGATGGTTCATTAACATTTAATTTTACATCGGATGGTTCTGTGCAGTACGCTGGCTGGGTTGCAAATATAACTTGCTACAATCCATGTGTATATTTTACTCCTGCATTTACTGCTGCAGGTCCTTATTGTTCAGGAGATGCCATACCTGCTTTACCTACAACATCAAATGATGGAGTTACTGGAGTTTGGTCTCCAGCTATAAATAATATGGCTACTACAACTTATACATTTACTCCAAATCCTGGACAATGCGCTTTAAATGCTACAATGACGGTTACTGTAAATCCAAACGTACCTGCTTTATTTAGTCCAGTTGGTCCTTATTGTCCAAATGACGCGATTCCTGCTTTGCCTCTAACATCAAATGATGGAATTACTGGAACTTGGTCGCCAGCAATAAATAATATGCTTCCTACAACTTATACTTTTGTAGCTAGTGGTGGCGTTTGTGCAACAACATCACTTACAATTGTTATTG
The DNA here is from genome assembly GCA_964579045.1 of uncultured Bacteroidales bacterium. Lineage (GTDB taxonomy): Bacteria > Bacteroidota > Bacteroidia > Bacteroidales > ML635J-15 > Bact-19. Next base: position 2,362 of record CAZOHR010000091.1, read on the forward strand.
ATACTTTTCCATCAGGGATTACCAATAATTCTGGAACTACAGAGCTTACTTGTTCAATGACTCATATCTCCCTTACAGCTACTGGCGGTGGTACATATTCTTGGTATGGTGGCGTTCCTAATGTTCTTGCTTCTACAACAATTTCTACCCCAGCCACTTATACTGTTACAATTAATGGAACGAATGGCTGTTCACAAACAGAAAGTATTACGATTACTCAAGACATAACAACTCCTGTTGCAACAATTACTAATAATACTGGAACAACACAATTTATTTGTTCTATTCCTTCGATTAGTGTGACTGCTGGTGGTGGAGCATCTTACTTATGGAGTGGAGGAGCTACCCCAACAACTGCAGATAATACCTTTACTAGTGCTGGGACATATACTGTTACAGTTACAGGTTCCAATGGCTGCACTGCTACTCAAAGTATTACGCTTACTCAGGCAGCTCCATTAACTATTGTTGAAACTGTTACTGATGCTTTATGCTTTGGTTTTGATGGTGTTGCCGACATACAAGTAACTTCTGGCGGTAATACTCCTTATTCGATTGTTTGGGACGATGCTAGTGTTTCTTTTACAAATAATAATGTGCCGTCAAATGTAACTTTTGGTTATACTATTACTGATGGCGATTTATGCACCACATCAGGAGATGTTTTTGTTAATGATCCTGATTTATTGACAGCGAGTGCAACAGGTACAAATGTCAGTTGTTTTGGTGCTGGTGATGGAATGATTGACGATTTAGTCGCTGTTGGAGGAACACCACCTTATTCTTACCTATGGAGTAATGGAGAAATTACTCAAATTGTTAATGGGCTCGTACCAGGCAATTATATTGTTACAGTATCCGATTCTAATGGTTGTACAGCTATTGCTTCAGCAACTATTACCCAACCTCCACAATTATTTATAACATTAACTTCAACTGATGCAGAGTGTGGAGCAGATGGTGGAACTATTGATGCCGTTGTTAGTGGTGGTATTCCTGGATATGTTTATAATTGGTCTGAGACTGGTTATGGAGGTTTTATGATTGATTTGGCACCTGGAGATTATACTCTAACGGTGACAGATGCAAATCTTTGTCCAGTAGTAGAAACTATTACAGTTGGAAAAATAGGAGGTATTCTCGCAAATATAAATATAACTCATCCTATTTCATGTGGTGGAGTTGCCGATGGTTCTTTAGAAGGATTTTCTGTTAATGGTGCTAATCCTTTAGCATTTAGATGGAGCAATGGAGCAAGCACTCAAAATATTACAGACCTTAATCCTGGCACATTCCACGTTACAGTTACAGATGATTGGGGATGTGAAGGATCCTCTAATGTTACTCTTACTGTGCCAGATGCAATTGCTTTAGACTATGCTGTTACAGATTTAACTTGTTACGGAATTAATGATGGTGAAATATATATTGGATTAACAGGAGGTGCTCCACCATTTACTATAATGTGGAGTGTACCTGGAAACTATACCTCTATTAATTCACTTGCGCCAGGACCATATTCAGTTACTGTTACAGATACTAGAAATTGTTCTATTACTCAAGACTTTACTGTTTCTCAGCCAGCTGAAATGATTCTTGATTTTACAAAATCAGATGTGACCTGCAATGGAATGAACGACGGTCATTTAACAATGCTCGCATCTGGCGGTTCTGAGCCATATTACTATACTGTATGGACTAATACTGTGGTTGCAATCGGACAAGAAGTAAATTCATTATCGCAAGGAAATTATACAATACATGTAAAAGATAATAATAATTGTACAACTTCAGAAGCTGTGTACATTGGAGAACCAGCACCACTCGAAGCAAGTGTTCTTGTTTCAAATCCTAGTTGTATGGGCAGTAATGATGGGTTTATTCAGGTTGTAGCTGCAGGTGGAACTGAGCCATATTCTTATTTCTTTAATGAAATGAAATGGTTTTCTTCCACATATGGAAATCTTGTAGAAGGTGTTTACGAAGTAGCAGTTTCTGATACTTCTGGATGTTCTTATGAAGTTGGTAAGGTTACACTCAATGACTCTTTCCTTGATTGTGTTCTTATTCCAACTGCATTCTCTCCAAATAGTGATGGTATAAATGATAAATGGGAAATCAGAAATTTCGATAATTACCCTGGAGCTCAGGTTCAAGTATTTAATAGATGGGGACAGCCTGTATATTCCGCAATCTCTGGTCAGGATCCATGGGATGGTACTTTTGATGGTAAATTCGTAATTTCAGGACCTTACTTATACTATGTTAACCTTAAAAATGATACAGACCCTTATACAGGTACAGTTACTGTAGTGTACTAGTCTTTTAAAATTATAAAAAGTACAATCAGATAAGTTCTGGTTGTACTTTTTTTTTGCAACATTCTGGAGGATTATCCTATATACTACGTATCAAGCAATATTTCTGGGGGATTAAAAAAACTTTATTGTATTGCTCATTTTCACATAGCGATAAGTCGTTTCATTTTTGGATGGTTTTTCATTTTTGTCATCGCCACAAAAACGAAACAACGGCGAAGCCCTCACTGAAAGTAAAAAAGGCTAGGAAAAACGAAGCTTCCACCGCTCTCCGTCCAAGCATAAGAACTGTTAAGCCACCTGGCAAAATCAAAGCCCCAACACTCTTGGCCTTTTAATGCTTTAATTTTAAACGACATGTCGGCTGGCTACAGTTCTAATACTTGGCCGTTCACAAGGCCTGAGTTGGCTCGCCGTTTTTCCATGGCCTGCCCGCGTCGCAACGACGATTATTTATCGCTATAATTCGACTAATCATTGTTTACTATTCTTTGTCTTCCCCCAGAAATATTGCTTGACCCTATACTATTAGTTTTTAATCTTCACAGAATGTGGTTTCTGCTGATGAAAATATTTATCAAGTTTATAAAATTAGCAGTCTTTGTGTTATCAAATATCTCTATAGTTTGAATATTTAGATGTTAAATTATATTCATTGTTTAATAATCTGCATTAATGACATAATAAATTATATTATTTGCATTGTATTAATAAAATGATTATATTTGCATAATTGAAATGATTTGAAGGAGCCGCTTTTATTTTTTTAGACATTTTTTTGTAGGATTTAAAGTACAGATATTTAACCATATCTGATATTTTGTGAGGCTGAATTAGTTAAAATGATTCAGTTTTTGTGTTAGGTCTATACTTGGCAAATTTAAAATTCATTTCGTATTTGATTTAGAATTGTTATTTACAAGCCTTGCTATGAAGAAAAATGTACTAGTGTTTTTGTTTGTCTTTACGAGCGTTTTTATTAATGCTCAGATTGTGTCGTATAATTTGGATTCTGCTAAAGAGTATGACGACAATACTCGAACTGCTTATTTAACACTAATTGGAACGGTTCCTATCGAGCTTCATGCAGTAATACAAGGAGAAATCATGGCATATCCTAATGTTTTAAGTTTTTCATTCTATGATAATACGAATGCTATGAAGTGCATGTATAGTTCGGAAAATTCAGTTGATGAAAAGAAGATTGTGGAAATTATAAATGAAATTATATTAAATAATTCTTCTTCACTCACATCATACAATAGCCAACTTCAGGCTGAATGTGTACAAGAGGAAGTTTTAAAGTTTACGATTTCTGGAGCAGTTGATGAGGCTCAAAGAATTAATATTGTTGATGTTTTTTCTAAATATACTTGGGTGAAGTCTGTTGATATCAACCCTGACAATGTGTGCAAGATGGTTCTGTTTAAAGAAGCAAATATTGCTGAAATTGAGAAAATTTTCAAAGAATTAGGTTTGGAAACTTCACTTATTACCAATCGTTAAAAAGTCGTGATATGAAAAATAATAGAAATTTCAAATTGTTATCTATTCTGATTCTTTTTATTCTTGCATTTCAATCAGAAAATGCTCTTGGTCAATGCACAAATTCGTCATCATACGGTTCTGCTACTGCTCCAACAGGAACGTCAGCAGTTACGATAAGTACCTGTAATTATCAAACGGAATATAGTACAATTAGTGGTGTTGTTGCAGGTAGTCAATATCAAGCAACTTACGACTTGGGAGGATATATTACTGTACATAGTGGTAGCTCAGGAGGTCCAGTCGTTGCTTCGGGTAATGCTCCTCTAACATGGACCGCAGCTGTTTCTGGCACACATTATATTCACTATAACACAAATTCATCTTGTGGAACTAGTACAAGTTGTGGCACTAGCACATTGTCTTGTGTTAGCTGTGGTGGCGGTACTCCAGCACCAGGAAGTTGTCTGGATGCTTTGCCGTTTTGCACAAGTAATGCATATACTTTTCCTGCTAGTACTAACGTTGCAGATATGGGATCAGTCGGATGCCTTTTTACCACACCAAATCCAGCTTGGTATTGGATGGAAATTGGTGCGCCAGGGAATATCGATATTTATATGACTAGTGGTGGCGACGTTGACTTTATTGCATGGGGGCCTTTTACCTCGCTGTCTGCAGCATGTGCGTCTAGCTTAATGACAAATTCAGGAGTTGACTGTAGTTATTCTACTGCTGCACAGGAAACTGCCAATCTTACTGGTACTCAGGCAGGTGAGGTTTATGTATTACTTATAACTAACTATGCCAATATAGTAACCAACATTTCATTTAGCCAGACAGGTGGGGCAGGTTCTACAAACTGCGGAATTATTGCTCCTCCAATAACCAACAATGGCCCATTATGCGCTGGTCAAACATTGCAATTAACAGTTTCTAATCCAACAGCAGGAGCAACTTATCTTTGGTCGGGCCCAGGTGGATGGTCATCAAATGCAATGAATCCTACAATTGCAAATGTAACGACTGCAAATGCAGGTACTTATAGTCTTGCAATTACTGTAGGAGCAAGCACAAGTCCTCCAGTTACAACTACTGTGGTAATTAATCCGAATGTTACACCAACATTTACAGCTGGAGGAACTTATTGTTCAGGAGCTGTGGTTCCTGCATTGCCAACTACTTCAACAAATGGAATAACTGGAACTTGGTCACCAGCAATAAACAATACAGCAACAACAACTTATACTTTTACTCCAACTGCTGGTCAGTGTGCTACAACAACTACAAATTCGATAACAATTACGCCAAATACAACACCAACTTTTAATGCGGTTGGTCCATTTTGCTCAGGATCATCAATTCCTGCGTTGCCAACAACTTCAGCAAATGGAATAACAGGAACTTGGTCTCCCGCAATAAACAATGCAGCAACAACAACATACACTTTTACACCATCTGCAGGTCAATGTGCAACAACAACGACACTACAAATTACAATCACACCTCTCACAATTCCAACATTTACGGCACAAGGCCCATATTGTGCTGGAGCTACTATCGCAGCTTTGCCAACCACTTCAAATAATGGGATTAATGGTAATTGGTCTCCAGCCATTAATAATTCATCAACAACAATTTATACTTTTACGCCAACTGCTGGTCAGTGCGCAAATTCAACCACATTAACCATTACTATAAATCCAAACATTTTGCCTTCTTTTGCATCTACTCCAGATTATTGTAGTGGTGCTTCAATTCCCGCTTTGCCAACAACATCAACAAATGGAATTGCTGGCTCTTGGTCACCAGCAATAAATAATACAGCAACTACAACTTATACATTCACTCCTACAGCTGGTCAGTGTGCGCTTTCAACAACACATTCAATAGTTGTTAATGCTAATATCTTACCTGCATTTACTCAGGCAGGACCATATTGTTTTGGAACTATTGTTCCTTCTCTTCCAGCAATTTCGGTAAACGGAATTTCTGGTTCATGGTCGCCTGCAATTAATAACACAGTTACTACAGATTATACATTTACACCGAATGTAGGTCAATGTGCAAGTACTACTCAAATGCAGATAGAAATTGAATCAGTAGCAGCTACAGTTTTATATTCAACTGATAAATTTTGTGATGTTGCAGGTACTGCAGGTGTAAGTGGAGTAGGGGGTACACCATCATATAGTTATATTTGGCCATCTAACGCACAAGGAGTAAGTGGTGGAACAGCTAATAATTTAAATGCAGGGAATTATACAGTAACAATTTCTGATGCTCATGGCTGTCAGGCAACGCAAGCATTAACAATTGATTTTACAAATAATATGACAAGCAGTGCTACTATTGCTTCGCAACCTTCCTGTGCAGGCGATGCAAATGGTTCTGTTAATGTTGCCGTTAGCAATGCTACACAACCATTTAGTATTTTCTGGGGTACTGGTAATATTATATCAAATCTAGCAAATTACTCAATTAGCGGACTACCACAGGGGACTTACACAATAACTGTAATTGATTCAAATGGATGTAATGCTGTGTCATCAATAATATTGACTGATCCAGCTCAGCTGCTTAGTTCTGCCACCTTTATTCCAATAAAATGTTTTGGTCAAACAGCTACAGTAAACGTAAGTGCATCTGGTGGAACTCCTTCGTATACTGGTATTGGGAATTTTAACGTCAACTCAGGAAATTATAATTATACTGTTATTGATAGTCATAATTGCGAATCTGTTGTAAGTGTTACAATTCCTGCAGCTCCAACAGCTATAACTATAAATTCAACAGTGAATGATGTTAGTTGCTATAATATGGGCGATGGTAGTATTTCACTTGCAACTTTTGGAGGAACTCCGCCATATGATTATAATTGGAATGATAATTCATCAAATTACAGTCTTATTGGCCTAGGGCCAGATATTTATTCGGTAACTGTTACCGACTTTAACATGTGCACTCAAACAAAAACTTTTGAGGTTTATGAACCGAAGGAAATGGAGTTCGATTTTGCCATTGAGAACCTTATGTGTTATGGTGCTGCCAATGGTTCGGTGCAGATGACAGCAAACGGTGGTTTGGAACCATACAGATTTGAGATCTATAATAATATCTTTAATGCGATTGGTGCTAATCAATCAAATCTGGTAGCAGGAAATTATACGATTATGGTGCAAGATGCAAATTCTTGTTCAAAAACCAGCAGTATTTCAATCTCTAGTCCAGCAGAAATGGAATTAGCTATTAATAATTCGCATCCAAGCTGTATAGGCAATAATGATGGATCGGTAGAGATTATTGTAAATGGTGGTACTGAGCCATATTCCTATATTTTCAATGAGATGTATTTCGATATCAATCTTATAGGTTCTTTAAAAGAAGGTGTCTATAATGTTGAAGTTAAGGATGCCAATAATTGTGTTGGAGAAATTAAAAATATTATTCTAAGCGATGTGCCAGTAGATTGTATTGTTATTCCTAATGCATTTACACCAAATGCTGATGGGATAAATGATACTTGGATAATCGAGAATATTGATAGATTTCCTCAGTCTGTTACACAGGTATTTAATCGCTGGGGACAAACTGTCTACTTTGGATCTCCTGACGATGACCCATGGGATGGATATTTCAATGGGAAGCGTGTACCAGCGGGTACTTATGTGTTTTATTTGAGCTTATATAATGGTCAACCACCATATACTGGTGTTGTAACAGTTGTTCAATAAACCAATGTTTTTTAGCTACTTTTTTACTATCAATAGGCTTCTTTCAATGCTTTCGTAATAATAACAGTTCGTCAAAATGCCAAGCCTTTGTCAAATGACGAGTTAATTTGGTTTTACTTATTATTGAAGCATTTCAAAACAATGTATGATAAGTATAATTACATTGTACGGAGTGCTCTTTTTTTTGAAAATATAACTGGTTTTTATTCCATTTTTACTCATTTTTTACCCCGTTTTTTATTCGGTTTTTTCTTGCATCGTCAAATTTGATGATTCTGAAAGAGATTTTTTGATCATTAAAATGAAGTGTAAATTTTCGGAATTCGATAATAATTGACATAAAAATGATGTTTTATGTCAAATTTATGTTTCGTATTTAACAATAAATGTTAATAAAAGTATTTTTGTAAATATAACTAATTAAATAATAATTGATTATTTATATGCTTTTGACCTTCTAAAATAGATATAATATTATAAAAGTAAGAATATTGAATTGTTTACAGTTTTAACTATTTTTCACACAACCAATTTAATAATATTTAGTCCATAAATTAAAGTAAGTCAAAACGTTATGAAAAAACAAGGCCGTTAGGTGATTAAATTATACCTAAAGCCTTGCTAAATTTGATTATGAATGAAGTAGATTTTCAAAATTTGATTATCTTTGTGTTGAGTTAGAGCCTGTTTTTTTAGAAATAATTGTTAAACGTAGAGTACAAAACTATGAAAAGAATTTTATTGTTGACGGTAATGTCATTATCGGTAATCGGTTTGTTTGCTCAAATCAAATCTTTTAGTGTTGATGCATCAAAGGTGAATGAAAATGATATCAGAACAGCATATCTCACAATCGATGGTGATTTGGAAGAAGAAATTGTTCCAATTATTGAAACTGAATTATTAAAGAATCCAGAAATAATTAAATTCTCTTTTGATGATAATGATTTGCATCGTTGTATGTTTGAGTCTAAATCTGCATTAACCGAAGAAATGGTTATTGGGATGATTAAAGATATATTTGTTAATTACACTCCAATTAAACCTGAACATACTAATTTAGTAAAATTTGAGAATTTTGGTGAATTCAGATTTGTTTATTTTCATGTTTCTGGATTCGGAAACGAACAGGAGGTGAAAGATTTTATCGAAACACTGGTTCACACTAAGTATGTACTCTCTGTTGAGCGGTTCGATGATGGTCTTTATAAAGTTAAGGCAGAGCAAGGATTAACTTCTGAAGATATAAGCACTTTACTTAAAAAGTATGGAGCAAGTTTAGATGAGAATTTTATTAAGAACTAGTAAAACCAAGCCTGATTTTCATTACATCAAAACGATATTATTAAAAAGAAAATATGAAAACTTCGTCAGATAAAAATATAAATAGCATGAATTATTTTTACAAACTCATTACTTTAGCTCTGTTTGTAGCTACTTTTTCATTTCTAAACGCACAAACTACAGAGACCTTTACCATTTCTGGTTCTTGGACTTGTCCAGCGGGAGTTACTTCGGTAACGGTACGATGTTGGGGTGCTGGTGGTGGTGGTGGATCTAGAACAGCAAGTGGAAGATCAGGTGGTGGAGGCGGTGGTGCTTATGCATCAAGCGTTGTCACAGTTGTTCCGGGGAATTCTTATAATTATGTTGTTGGTACAGGCGGAGCTGCAGGTACTAATGGTACGAATAGTTCATTTAATGCAACAAGCGTTGTGGCTGCTGGAGGTACTGGGGTTCTCGTTGATGTTAGTCCTGGTGCCGCTGGCGGTACTGTTGCTGCTTCAACTGGAACAACTAGATATGCAGGTGGTACTGGTGGAACTGGTGGTACTGCTGGTGGTGGTGGTGGTGGTGGTGCTGGTAGTACCGGTGCAGGAGGAAATGGTGGTGATGGTACTGCTGGAACAGGAACTACATTATCAGGTGGAAATGGCGGTGCTGGTGCAGCTGCTGCTGGACCAGGTAGTGCTGGTAATAATTATGGCGGTGGTGGCGGTGGCGCTAGAGGTGCTGGAAATGCTGGTGGCACAGGAGCCAATGGATATGTTACAAT
>CAZOHR010000092.1:0-11750 GCA_964579045.1 uncultured Bacteroidales bacterium
AACATAGGCGGCGACGAAATAAAAATAGTACGCATAAGATAATCTTAGCGTCGCCGCCTCATACCATCCCAAAATAAAAGTCATTTCGAACGTAGTGAGAAATCTAAATCCGCACCTAACAACATTCAAAAAACCTGCCCCGCCAAGCAGCTAAATAACTACATATCCTCATAAAAAAAGGTCAGACCTGCAAACAAGCCTGACCTTTTTTTATGTTATTTGAATTCTTAGTAAGCGAATCCACCCAGTTTAACAATATCTGTTCTTGGGTTAACGCACATAATCGGAATTTTCTTGTATAATTCGATATTTCTGGCTCTTCTTATTTCTGTGATTGACTTTTTGTATTTATCAGTCATAAATAATACAACGTCGGGTTCAATTTCGTTCATGTAATCATAAAGATTATCAGAGAAATTTGCTTCTGGCACAGCTTTTAATTCAAAGTCCATATTGTCTTTTTCGAAAATAGATGTTGCGAAAACAAGATTACTATTTATGTCAGCTTTTCTTGAAGAGTCATTAGTTTCAGGGTAAACAATATAAACTTTGCTTTCAAATAAATTATTCAGATATTTAACCCATAGAAACTTTGCTCTTGACTTTTTATCATCATCAATTGGGACACAAATTTTGTCGTATTCACCATAATTTATTGGTCTTTGAACAAGGATGAATGGAATTTTAACAAATTTTTGAATAACTTTCATTGCACGTTTAATGGTTGCCATTCCGTGCGTTCCCATAACTGCAAGATATGCATTTACCTCGATTCCATAATTGTAAATAGTTTCAAATAAATTGCCGGCTCTTACAACTGCAATAACTTTGTAATTATGTTTTTGAGCAAATTTATCTGCAATTTTCTTGAGTTCAGTCTGCCATTCTTCAATTTCACGTTCGCTCGAAACTACATACAGTAGATGAATCGGGAATTTTGAGATTCTAGCTAATTCGTATGCATGATCCAGAGCAAAATTTGCTTCATTACTGAAATCAAAAGGAACTAATAAACACTTTTCCATAAATCAATTTTTAGGTTACACTTCTTTTTTCTCATTCCCGTACAAAGACACATTAAAAAATGCGAATTTTTTCAGTATGTAAATTTAAACAAAAATAATTGAAAAAATGTTTAATTTTGAAATATTTTTAAAAAAATGAAGTTTTTTTGATTCTTTAAAATTATTTTAGTTATGGATTTTGATATTATTGTTTTGGGTAGTGGTCCAGGTGGTTACGTTGCAGCTATACGCGCATCTCAATTAGGAATGAATGTGGCAGTTGTTGAGAAAGCAGAACCGGGTGGAATTTGTCTCAATTGGGGTTGCATTCCTACCAAAGCACTTCTTAAAAGTGCTCAGGTTTACAATTATTTTAAACACTCCGAAGATTATGGGATTATTAGTGATGGATTAGCAAAGCCTGACTTTAGTAAGGTAATAGCTAGGAGTAGAGAGGTTGCATCAAGCATGAGCAAAGGTATTGAATATCTTTTTAAAAAGAATAAAATTACTATTGTGAAGGGTTTTGGGAAACTCGAATCTAAAAACTCAATGTTAGTGACAAAAGAAGATGGTTCTACTGAGATTCTAACAGCAAAACACATTATTCTGGCAACTGGTGCTAGATCAAAAGATATGAATGGCTTTAAACAGGATGGTAAAAATATTATCGGATATCGTGAAGCGTTGAGTTTGGAAAAATTGCCAGAATCGCTAGTTGTTATAGGTTCGGGTGCAATTGGAACCGAGTTTGCTTACTTCTATAGTTCTATGGGTGCAGATGTAACTATTATTGAGTTTCTTCCAGAGATTGTACCTCTCGAAGATGAAGAAGTCTCGAAGCAACTTGCACGTTCTTTCAAAAAAGCGGGTATAAAAGTAATGACAGGCACTTCGGTAAAGAATGTAGAAGTTTCGAACGGTAGATGTTTGGTTAGTTATACCGACAAGAAAGGCGATGCTCAACTTGAATGTGAAATAGTTTTATCTGCAGTTGGTGTTACGACAAATATCGAAAATATTGGTCTTGAAGAGCTTGGTGTTAAAACAGAATTTGGTAAGGTCTTAGTTGATGAATACTATCGCACAAATATTGCAGGAGTTTATGCTATTGGCGATATCGTCCCAGGTCCAGCACTTGCACATGTGGCATCGGCAGAGGCAATTTGCTGTGTTGAGAAAATAGCTGGACATAATCCACCAGTTATTGATTATTCAAATATTCCATCTTGTGTATATACTGTTCCCGAAATTGCATCGGTAGGACAATCTGAACAGAAACTTAAAGAAAAAGGCGTGGAGTATAGAATAGGCAAATTTCCTTTTATGGCTTCAGGTAAAGCTGCTGCTGCTGGAAATAAAGATGGTTTTGTAAAACTATTGTTTGATGCTTCAACAGATGAATTGCTTGGTGCTCATTTTATCGGAGATAATATTACAGAGATGATTGCTGAGATGGTAGTTCTTAAGAAACTTAAAGGTAAAGCAACAGATCTTATTAAAGCTATTCATCCTCATCCAAGTCTTTCCGAATCAATAATGGAGGCTGCTGCAGCTTCGCATAATGAAGTTATACATTTATAAAAAAAGCCGCGTAAGCGGCTTTTTTTATCTTTTTATAGTTACATTTCCAGTTAATGGCTGTCGGCCATCAACGAGTCTAATTGCATACCAATATGTGTCACTAGGTAAAGGTGCTCCCATATATTGTCCGTTCCAACCAAATTCGGTACCAGTAAATTCATATAGTTTTTTGCCGAATCTGTCGTAAATCTGAATTTCTGCTGATGGGTAATGATACAATCCTGAGATAACCCAATAATCGTTGTACCCATCACCATTTGGAGTGAAAAACGATGGAACATCGATAGTCTGGTCTAGGAATGTCTCAATGGTTACCATACAATAATTTTCATCCATAACAGATATCGTATATGTGTCGGATGGTAAACCAGAAATTACATTTGATTCTAGCCAAGTATCTCCATCATAAGAGTAAATCAGAGGTGGAGTTCCTCCCGTAGCATTAATAACTATATCACCGCCACCCGACGCCACCGAGGTAATTATCGGACCATCGGCAAAAGCAATGTCAATAGAACTTGTGGCAGAACAACCAATATCGTCTGTAACAGTAAGGCTATATGTTCCAGGACCTATAATTTCTATGGAAGGACCTTTAGTGCTATCACTCCAAAGATAATTCTGGTACTCGTGGGTAGGTCCCAATGTGTAAATGTCGCTAGTGCATAATGTAGTATCATAACCCAAGTATGGATCAAACATTTTGTGTTCAAAAATAAAAATGGTATCTGTAGCAATGCATAAATTTTCGTCTGTAACCGTTACAGAAAACATTCCAGTTTCGGTAGCTATAACAGATACATCTGTACTTAAATCACTCCATTGCCAAGAGATAAAATTCCCATCTGCAAAAATCTCAGAACTGCCGCCATCACAAAATTCGATATTCGGGCCTAGCTCAACCTGAGCTTCTGGGTAAATTATAATATTAACAGTGTCGTGGCTCGAGCAGTTCACAAGATTGGTTACTTCAATCCAATAATTGCCAGTTGAGTTAACAGCAAGATTGTTTCCTGTACTGCCATTACTCCACAGGTATGTATTATCATCACTTTGATCGTTCGGATATAGTAATATTGAAACATCGCTACAGTAAGTCGTATCTTCACCTAACCAAACATATGGTTTTTCCTCCAAACTTAATGATATTGCATCTGTAGCTTCACAACCATTATTGTCTCTAACACTAACCGAAACAATTCCTTCATCTGATGCCCAAAAACTTTCATTGGTAGAATTATCGTGCCATAAATAATTTACAAATCCAGCTGGAGCAACCAATTCAATACTATCTCCACGGCAAATTATTCTATCAGCTCCTAGATCTAGCACTGGTTTAGGGTAAGGTATTATAACAATTTGATCAATGTAATGGCAGGTTCCGTCAAAAACTGTTACCCCATATGGGCCAGCCGTGTGAATATAGTTTATCGAGTCAGTAGTTCCGTCTGACCATAAATACTCATCAAAACCTCCAATACTAAAACTTATTTCATCTCCTTCACAGATATATGCCTGATCGTCAAACAATAAATTAATATTTGGGAGCTTTGTAACTACAACTGATTTTGAAGCAGTGCAGCCATTATCATTACTTGTAACTGTAACAGAATAGGTGCCTTCATCATAAACTTCAATTGTTTGAGTAGTTTCTAATGTACTCCAATTGTAAGAATAATTACCCGCTCCTGCATCAAGTGTTTCTGTGTCGAAAGGACAAGCTTCTATATTCGAAGGCAATGTTATGACTGGTCCAACAGGTGGTTCAATAGTAACTGTAGTTTCGATAAAGCAGTTGTTTGGCAATGTTTGATCAGTTACCATTAACTGATAAACTCCAGGACTTAGACCACAGAAATTTGACGATTCAATATTACTATCCCAATAATATGTAAAATTAGGGGTTCCACCAAGAACCGAAATATCAACACACATATTGTTAGGATTGCAGTTTACACTGCTTACGATGATGTCCCCAAAACTAAAGAATCTGTCATATTTTACAACCATAACATCTTCTTTACCTTGAGCAGGATATGGCGTTGAACCAAAGTACATACCATTATTACAGTATCCACCTACAATAATATTATTATTCTGGTCGAGACAAATGCTGTTTCCACAGTCAACATATATACTGCCGGCATTATCTTTAAAGTTAAAACTTCCGTCTGCTTTAAATTTTGCAATAAAATAGTCGGAGCCACCAACAATATTAACATCTCCATCGCCAAAGTCTGTAAGTCCAGAATACATTCCAGAAACATAAATATTTTCGGTAGCATCAACAGTTATACCTTTGGCAGTAACGATTCCAGTACCCCCGAAACCAATACTAAGATTAGGAGTTCCAGCGCTTGAGAATTTTTCTATTCTCGCCATATCCGCAACTTGGTCGGATTTGTAAAAAACGTATGTATTACCGTTAATGTCGGTGGCTACGTTTCCAGCCTTGTCATTGTCGCCACCTGTGCCGAATTTTTTTGCCCACTGAAAAGCTAATGATGAATTGTATTTTGCTAGAAAAACATCTTTTGCACCTGAGGCAGTTATTGTTGAGGACCCAAAGTTAAGAGTTCCAGAAAATTCTCCTGTAATATAGATATTCCCAGATGCATCAGTAGAAACAGCTACTCCATAATCATCCAAGGTTGATCCTTCATGGGTACACCATAAGTAAGTTCCATCGCTACTGTATTTTGCTACCAAAAAATCATTAGCTCCTTTGGAAACAATTGAACCAGTGCCAATACCCATCGCGTAATTGTATGTAGCAGAAATTAAAATATTGTTGTTATTATCAACGGTTACATTTCCAGGGATATCATCGTTAAAGCCACCTGGGAATTTCGCCCAATCAAATACACCAGTCGAGGAATATTTAGCTAAAAATAAATCTTTACCTCCAACAGAAGTTGGATTAAGACTTCCAATCGTGGCGGTGCCCCTATATGAGCCAAGAACTATAATATCATTGTTTCCATCAACAGCGACCCCAGAAGCATAGTCATCTTGAGTTCCACCTTCGGTTTCGAGCCATATTAAATTGCCATCAGCATCGAGTTTAGCAACGAAAATATCTGAGCCTCCAGCAGATGTAACAGTTTGTGACTGGAATATCATATCGCCACGAAAATAGCCAGCTACAATTATATTTCCATCGCCATCAACACTCACTCCAGTTGCTGCATCATCGTCGATATCGCCAGCCGTTTTTACCCACGAAAGTGAAACAATATCTGAACAATCAATGGGAGCACCCTTGACAGGATTTTGAGCCGATACCAACAATGGCATCGTGACAGAAAGAGACAGCAATATGTAAATTAAATATTTCATTTAAAAATCATCTGCAAATAATGGAACATGAAACTTGCCCCAGTTTATATATTGATCGGGATAAAGTCTAATCCCAACACATATTTGATGTGTGCCACCATGATACATTTGTAAAGTCGTTAGACCCAAATCGTATAAATACATAAATGAAAATGCTTTAACAGAAAACCCTATTGCAGGCGAAATCGACAATGCTGAGCTATTTAGCCAGTCGAGAGTTTGCCGATACGACATGCCCACCCATACTTCGCTTGGGTATCTTAAGTAAACAGAATTTATTTCTTTACCACCTAAGAGATGGAATTTAACATTAAAGTCGAATTGATTTAGTCCATGAAAGTTTGTTTTAAACATTGCAGAAGGACGAATTTGTAATTTCTTGAGCAGGTATATAATATGTCCAGTATGAATGTTCATGTGAACATAGTTTATCGGCTCGATGGAGATATTGTACATTCGGTCGGTCCAAGGAATAAGATTGTCGAAAGATACTCCAACAAATGACTGATTATAGGAATACATTGCTCCAGCATTTGCATTAGGCAAGAATGTTGTTTTCCTAGAATAATTAATTATTGGGTCGTAAATATCTCTTTCAAAACTGGATTCGTCCAACACATGTAGCGATGCTCTGAACGACATTCCGAATGATAATACTTGCCTTTTAAATCGAACATTCTTAAGTAAAGCTTGGAAAGACCACGAAAATTGAGCTCCGAATTTGGAATTTGGCCCATTATGATCGGAATACATATAGCCGCCAATACCACCAGTTCTGTCTTTTAGTCTGCGTTTGAACAATAAGAAAGATGTATTTGGAGCATTGTCAATACCTACCCATTGTTGGCGGTGAATCATTTTAATCGATGTTACCTCTGATAATCCAGCAAAAGAAGGGTTTACAAGCATATAGTCAAACATATATTGCTCGTGAACTGGTAGTTCCTGCCCTTTTAAAATGGAGGCAGAAAATATACCTAAAAATGCTGTAATTATAATTGTCTTTAACATCTCAACAAATATAAAAATATTATTGTGAAAAATAATTTCTTTGTCCAAAAATAATACTTCCCACACGAATCATAGTACTACCTTCGGTAACAGCAGTATTCCAATCACTGCTCATACCTGAGCTAATCTCACAAAAACTACTATCATTCACAAAAAAATCTTCTTTCAATTTATTATATATTCTACGTAATTCTTTAAATTCTGCTCTTATTATATCGAAATCATCAGTAAAAGATGCCATTCCCATCACGCCGCAAACTCTCACATTTTTAAAACTCCTGAATACACTCGCATTTAGTATGTCTTCGGCTTCTTTTAAATCCAAACCAAATTTTGTCTCCTCAGTGGCAATATGAAACTGTAAAAGACAGTCTGTTATACGTGAGTTCTTCTCCGATTGTTTGTTAATTTCCTCTAAAAGTTTAAGGCTATCAACACTGTGAATCAAATCAATAAATGGAACAATGAACTTTACTTTATTGGTTTGCAGGTGTCCGATTAGATGCCATTTGATATCAAGCTCTTTTAATTCTTCGTATTTTGCAAGAAGTTCTTGAACTTTGTTTTCGCCGAAATCTCTCTGCCCACAATTATATGCATCTTTAATTAATTCCGCGCTATGGGTTTTTGAGACAGCAATAAGTTTTACCCCTGAAGGTAATTGCTTTTTAACAAAATCGATATTTTCGGAAATAAATCCCATACAATAAATAACAAACTCAGATTAATAACTCAAATTTTAGTAAAAAAGTTGCCTTTAATTAGTAAAAATTACTTTTTCGCACTCATTATTGCCGAAATAGAAAGTAAAACTCCCAATACAATGCCTAATAAAGCAGCAAAAAGAATTTGATACGATTCGGGTAAGCAGAAGGTGATTGTATGTGCAGGAATCCAGAAGAAAGGTATAGTTTTCTTAAATACAAATCCCCATTGTACGCCCCAATTTAGAGATGGGAATATTTCCTTGAATTTTATTGGTTTTAAGAATCCCGCGATAGTACCACCATTGTTTAAAATATGGGTATCTGTTATTTTATGGAAAGTCATAAATACAGGAGCAAAAGTTGTATTCATAGCTGCACTTATGCAGAAAGCTACAAACACTTTGGCCCAGCTTAAATCACCTTTAAGTACCTCAACAGCATTGTCCATTCCCATGTAGATTAAAAAGGCTGGTGTTCCTTTAGCAAAAACTACAAAAGCAAGTTTTATCCAAAGGCCTAGAAAACCCCAAACAATTGCTCTTGGGATAAGCCCGAAACCTTTTTGATTGTAAACACCATTTTTTATTCTCAGACCTATTGATTCTCCAAGAGTTGCGAGGATTGCAAATTTGATGAAACTCATTATCATACCATGATCGGTATTAAAAGTAGTGTAAAAATTATACACGTCGTCAATAATAAAGAATGGCAAAAAGAATAGTACTACTGCGATGATAAAAAACAAGTCAGCTTTTTTCATAATTTTATTTTTTGTTCCGCCGCAACGGATGTTTTTTATTTTCTACTTTTCGATTCTGATTCTAGCATCTACGGCTTTAACATATTTCATATTGCCTAGAAGAGGGTTTAAGTCCATCTCAAATATCTCGGGAGCAGCCTGCAGCAATGCTGAGATTTTGCAAATGTTATCAGCAAAAATTTCCTGATTTACACCTTCCTGACCTCTAACACCTTCGATAATTTTATATGATTTTAGATTTTTAATCATATATGTGGCTTCTTCAGCGGAGACTGGTGCTATTGCAGTTTTAACATCGTGGAGTACTTCGATAAAAATACCACCTAGACCAGCAAGTACCGTATGACCAAATTTATCTTCACGCTTTGCTCCAATAAACACTTCAGTTCCTTTAAGCATTTCGCCCATTAAAACAGCATAAGTGTCCTTTATCTTTATCAGTCTGTCAAACTCACGAATAACAGTTTCTTCATCTTTAACATTTAGAACTACACCGCCAACATCTGATTTGTGAACAGGTCCAACAACTTTCATTACCAATGGGAATCCAAATTTGCGTGCAAAAGCCAATGCATCTTCAACTTTTTCAACAACCTGCTCGAATGCACGATCAATACCAGATGCATCTAAGAGCTCAAATACTCCCTCAGGATTGAGATAACCATTTGGAGCATTATCAATTACTTTTCTTATTCTCGCAACATCAACAAGGGGTTGTGAAATTAACTCTGGTTGTGGAGCTGCTGTATTTATAACTTTGCATAGCGCATTACCAAATGTTACTTCATCAGGAAAGTTAATTCTGCCTTTCTTTATAAAATGTTCAATCTCATCTTTAACATTTATTACAGAAGGTAAGATTGGATATATCGGTTTCTTGCACGACTTCATTTTTTCATCCAGCAAGTCGTATACGTCGTAAACTGGGAAGAGTCCAGGACTGCCAAAAATTACAGCCATTGCATCAATATTGTCGAAATCGTTTTCGCAGGCGTCAATGATATGACCAAGTTGCTCGGCTGTTCCAGTAGCTAAAAAATCAATTGGATTTGCTACAGAGCTACCACCGTATAGTTTTTCGAGTAATAGTTTTGCTTTTTCTCCTTCGATATGAGGGATGTTTAATCCTCCATTGCTAAGAGAATCAGTAAGCATTACTGCAGGACCACCAGCATGAGTGATGATTGCAATATTTTTACCTTTGGGAACGGGATGCATAAATATAGACGCTACTGTAGCAAGTTCGTCGCGACCATTACATCTCACAATACCTGCTTTGCGGAAAAGTGAATCTACAGCTACATCAGGACTTGCCAAGGCGCCAGTATGCGATGATGCTGCGCGGCTACCAGCTTCGGAACCACCCGATTTTATCGCAGCAATTTTTGCACCTTTACGAATTAAAGAAGATGCATGTTTGTAAAGCATTTCTGGCTTATCAATATTCTCAATATATAATAACTTAACTGGAGCAGAAACACCATGTACATACGTTTCGTCAAAGTGCTTCAATATTTCTTCAACGCCTATTTGAGCCGAATTTCCTACCGAGTAAACACTGGAGAATCTTAATCCTTTAGGTACAGCAGATTCCATAATAAAAACCGCTGTCGCCCCAGAGCCAGAGATAAAATCAACTCCATGGGAGTCAAGTTGTGGAATAGGAGTGGTGAATATTCCGCTATATGTTTGGTTTAATAAACCTACACAATTTGGACCAATCAAGCTTGCACCAGCATCATCAAGAACTTTAACTAATCTACCTTCGAGTTCGGCTCCTTCATGATTCTCTTCGCTAAAACCAGCAGAGAGGATTATAAAACCACCTGTCTTCTTTTCTGCTGTAAGAACTTCTACTGCTTGCAAACAGAATTTTGCGGCAATCGCCAAAATTGCACAATCTACCTGAGGCAATTCTTCAACAGTTCGGTAACTCTTAATTCCTTGGACTTCGTCAAGTTTTGGATTTACGACATATAAATTTCCTTTGAAACCACTATCAACAAGGTTTTTTAATACTTTGCCACCTGGTTTTGAAACATCATCAGAACCTCCTACAACAACAACACTCTTTGGATTTAATAATTTATCGTTTATCATAATGCTTTGGTTTTCTAGGTTGCAAAGTTAAAATTATATTTTTAGCATAAAAATTTTGTTAAACATTTTTCAGGCAAACACTAACTTTTCTTTTGTCATGGTTTTTGGATTGCTGTCGCACCAAAAACACACGCCAAAAGAGATTGAATAGCATATTTTAACCCTTGACTTTCACTGCGTTCAGTCAAAGGTTAAAATAAATGAGTCCGCCAGCTGGCAGACTCAAAGAACATTAATAATTTTTGGTAAAAAAAGTATTAGTTGGCCTTGAAATACTTTTTGGGACTATGGGGTTTTTAACAAATGTTGAGAAAATGCCTTTTGTGAAAAGAAGTTCCACAATTCAAACAGACTGTTTATTACTACAAAATCAATTTATTTTTAAATAATAGTTAAGAATTTAAAAAAACATTATCTTTGCATCCTAATTAAAAAGGTAAAACGCTATGAAAAACCCGATTTTTAACTTATTAGTTGTAGCAATCTTCGCTATTTCGCTTGTCTCTTGTGGTAACAAAGAACGTAAGGTAAATTCTGATGGTGTTGACAGTGATAAAATTAAAGTCGAATCTGCAATTCTTGATGAGTACGGCAAATTAATGCCTGGTTGCAAGAATCTTATTTCTGTAAGCGTTGAAGGTATCGACATCGATGAAGCTCTAGTTTATATTGACGAAGAAGCAGGTGATGCTTTTATCGAAGAATCAGGAGTTTTACTTGCTCCTTATGAGGCAGGAAAGAAAATTAATATGATTGTTAGTTTTGAAGAAAAAGGTGGAAAAAAAGAATTTGAAGTAGCAGATAAGTTGCCAGAACCTCAGATAAGATTCTTCAATGCTGAAACTAATGAAATCATGGATTATGAAATTGAAAATGTTGCATCAGTTATTATTGAATTGGTTGGTGATGATAAGTTTACAGAACTATTCCCTGAAGACTCTGAGTATCGTATTTTAGCATTTGAAGCAGCCGTTAAGAGAAATGACGAAATTGTTAAGAGTTTCGAAATAGAAAAGGACTACGAGAAGCATCAGATTGATATTTCAACTTTGCAGGATGTTGCCGTTGCTGGTGATACAATAGTAATCAAAGTAAAGGCAGCCCAGCGCAAAGATTATGACGGAAATTGGCACGATGTTGAAATTCCTGAAAAAGTAAAGGAAGTTTCGTTGAAAATTAAATAATTTACATACTGAAAACAAAAAAAGCAGCTAATCGCTGCTTTTTTTGTTTTGTATTATTCCA
>CAZOHR010000093.1:0-5003 GCA_964579045.1 uncultured Bacteroidales bacterium
TGTATCTTTCGATAACTTCGCCGCTAACTTGAATTACAAACTCACGACCTGTTTTATCAATTTTTTCGATTAATTCGGGTGCTGTGCTTGTCTGTTCTGCTGCCAATTGAGTAATTCCATATCTGTCGCGCAAATCAATCCAAATCATTCCGCCTTTATCACGCTTAAGCTGTACCCAGCCACTGAGAGTTACTTTCTGTCCGATATTTTCCTTACGTAATTCGCCGCAGGTATGTGTTCTGTACATATAATTTCTATTAAAATTTGACGCTGCAAACTTAATAAAATTGTATGAAAAAAACCACACAAATTTTGTGCGGTTCTATATTCTTAATGCGAATTAAGCTCGATGCAATATTCAAATTACTGCAATACAATTTTGCTCGTATATACTTTATCGTTTGTTTGAATT
The DNA here is from genome assembly GCA_964579045.1 of uncultured Bacteroidales bacterium. Taxonomy (GTDB): domain Bacteria; phylum Bacteroidota; class Bacteroidia; order Bacteroidales; family ML635J-15; genus Bact-19. The sequence continues at coordinate 413 of CAZOHR010000093.1, forward strand.
GTCACAAAATAAACTCCAGCTGGATTCATTGATAAATCGAGAGTTTCGTTTGGTAAAACCACTGATTTTTCAAAAATTAGTTTGCCGGTGATGTCGGTAACTCTGATATTTTTCACTTCAACCTCTTCGAGGTCAAGGTTTACAATTCCAGTGGTTGGATTTGGATAAATCGCAATATCTGGATTTGTAAATTCAGGAGTTCCAACATAGAGTAAAACATTAATATAAACAGTTGCAATAATGTCGTTATAATTTGCATCATCTTCAGGTAAAAACTCAACATTTAGCTCTTGATTATTTCCAACTGACATGAATGTGCCAAAATCAGGAGTGTATGAGAATGTTCCAGCGATATTTGCAGTTGCATTTAACTGAGTTGCCGAAAGTGCTTCGTTATTGTATATATCGGCAGGATTTTCCCAAGTAATAACTGGCGAAGCTTTAAATATCTCGAAATCAGCTGTTTCAAACTCCAAAATATAATCACCTTCAAGAGCTAAAGTTCCTAGCTGAATTTCGTAAAGTCCAGCATTTTCGCCAGCAACTCTAGTGAGTGCCCCAGTAAATTCATCACCAGGAGTAATTGTTCCAACATAAGTATAAGTAAATGAAGCAGGGTCGCTTTCTCCGTAAATTTTTGATTGGCCAGCATCAGGTGTGATAATAATTGTATTGGCAGGAATTGCAATAATTTCAAAATTAGCACCCACAAAACTGATATTATAGTTTGTGCTTAGATTAAGTGTACCTTGAAGTATTGCATAGAATCCCACGGCTTCACCAGCTACTCTTGTTAAAGCTCCGGTAAAATTATCACCGCTAACTAATGTCGCATTTGTTGAATAAGTAAAAATTGGATCGGCTTGTCCAAAACTTTTCGATTGTCCAGGATCAACAGTAACTGTAATTGGTTTTACAGTTATCGAAAAGTCATCGTCAACATAAGTAAGTACATAATTTGAACTAAGTGCGAGAGTTCCTTGTTGAATTAAATATGACCCAACATCTTCACCAGCAAGTCTGGTAAGAGCGCCCGAGAAGCTATCTCCACCTACCAAACTACCTGTAACAGAATAAGCATAAACAGGATTTGATTCCCCATAGATCTTCGACTGACCTGCATTTGCTGTTACAGTTATTGACTTTGCAGTAATTGAGAAGTTTGCTCCAACATAGTTTAGAGTGTAATTTGTGCTTAAAGAAAGACTACCCTGCTGAATAGCGTATGTACCAACACTTTCGCCAGCAAGTCTTGTTAATGCTCCCGAGAAACTGTCTCCACCAACTAATGAACCAGTAACATTATAAGTGTAAGATCCTGGATTAGCATCACCATAAACTTTAGTCTGTCCAGCATTTGCCGTTACAGTAATTGGTTTTGCGGTGATTGCAAAGTTTGCTGATACATAAGTAAGTGTGTAGTTAGTACTCAATGCAAGACTACCTTGCTGAATTGTATAATTGCCAACATTCTCACCAACTATTCTTGTAAGAGCACCAGAAAAACTGTCCCCACCAACAAGTGTTCCAGTTACTGAATAAGTGTATGTACCAGGATTTGCATCGCCATAAACTTTTGTTTGACCAGCATTTGCAGTTGCCGTTATTGGCTTTTTGGTAATGCTGAAATTTGCTCCCGTATAGGAAAGTGAATAATTTGAACTCAAAGCTAAAGTTCCCTGTTGTATTGCATAATTTCCAAAGCTTTCGCCGACAACTCTGGTAAGCGCTCCAGTAAATACATCTGTACCAATAAGTGGAGTGCTGAGACTGTATGTAAAAATTGGATCGGCGTCTCCATAAACTTTAGTTTGACCAGCAGTTGCTGTTACCGTTATTGGTTTAACAGTAATTGAGAAATTTGCACCTACAAATGTTATCGTATAATTACTTCCGTAGCTAAATGTTCCCTGCTGAATTGCATAAGTACCAACATTTTCGCCGGCAACTCTGGTCATAGAACCGGTATAAGTATCACCTCCAACAAGAGTTCCTGTAAGCCAATATGTGTAAACTGGGTCGGATTGACCATAAGTTTTTGATTGACCACCATATACGGTAACTGTAATAGGTTTGGCTGTGATGCTGAAATTTGCTCCAACATAAGTAAGAGTATAATTTGAACTTAAAGAAAGAGTTCCCTGCTGGATTGCGTAGTTTGCAACATCTTCACCTGTAACTCTGCTCAATGCACCAGAGAAACTATCCGCACCAACTAAAGTTCCTGTAACTGAATATGTATAAGATGCGGGATCTGTTGCGCCATAAACTTTTGTCTGTCCCGAGTTGGCTGTAACTGTAATTGGTTTTGCTGTAATTGAAAAGTTATTGCTCACAATCGTAATAATATAATTTGCAGTCAAGGCCAGTGTTCCCTGCTGAATTGCATAATTTCCAACACTTTCGCCAGCTACTCTGGTTAAGGCTCCAGCAAAACTGTCGGCTCCAACTAAAGTACCTGTAACTGTGTAAGTATATGAAGCAGGATTTGAAGCCCCATAAACTTTAGTTTGTCCAGTATTTGCAGTTACTGTAATTGGTCTTTTGTTTGTTGTCATATCTTCAGGAACATAAACAAGCGTATAACTTGAACTCAAACTTAGCGAACCTTGCTGAATTTGGAAAACACAACCACCACATTCACCACCAATTCTGGTAAGGGAGCCTGAAAAACTATCACTTCCAACAAGAGAAGGGGTATAAGTATAAGTAAATGGAGGATCGGCATCGCCGTAATATTTTGATTTTGCTTCAGCAGAAACGGTAATTGTTTTTGTGTTAACTGTTAAAGTCTGAGCAACTTGAGGAGCAATGTCGTAAGTTGCATTTCCTGCTTGATTTGCTCTGATATCACAAGTCCCAGCTTTTAAAATAGTAATTGTTGTTCCGTTTGTTCCGGTACATGTAGCGACTGTGGGATCGGAACTTGTAAAAACTACAGCAAGTCCAGATGTAGCATTCGCCGAGACAACAAAAGTTCCATCGCCATAAGTTTTGGTTGGAATGGCTGCAAAATCGGTTATTGTCTGTGGAAGTTTTGTTCCAGTACCAGTAATAGTAAAGTTATAAGGATTCTCATCAGTATCATTATTCGCGATGCTTATTTGTGCAGAATATCCTATTGCTGCTGTTGGGTTAAAGGTTATGGTGAAACTAGTAGAGCCTGCTGCTGCAACAGGGGATGTAACAGAAATTTGATTGATTGTAAAAAAGCTTGCATCTACTCCCGAAATCTCAATTTTTGGTGTTCCTGTGAGATTTAAATCAAGCGAACCCAGATTTTCAATCGTAAATGTTGTAGGACCAATGGAACCGCCCATGGTGACACTTCCCATATTAAAACTACCTCCATCGGTAATGTTTGTAGTGTTTTGCTTAACATTCATTTCTGCTCCACTTGGGGCATAGAAATAAACAGAACCTGGATTGTTGTTTAAATATGCACCTCCCACGGCATCATGGTCTTCTTGATATGCACCTACAAAAACAGTATTTCCGCTAATGCAAACAGACGATCCAAAACTGTCAGTCGAGCCGCGATCCCCAGCAACAATCTTCTGGTGTTGGGCCCATGTGCCGGCAGTGTTTTTTAGAATATAAGCAGACCCTGCGCTACTAATAGTATTCGCACCAGCAGCGTCTTCATCTTCGAGAGTTGCCCCAACAATTGCATAATCGCCACTGATAGAAACCGTGTATCCAAATTGGTCACCTGCTAATCTATCGCTATTTACTATCTTTTGAGCCTGAGACCAAACACCGGCATTATTTACAAAAGTATATGCCGAACCAGCATTTGCCATAGTGGCTCCACCAGTAGCATTTTCATCTTCTTGATATGCCCCTACGATAGCAAAGTTCCCACTAATTGCAACTGAATATCCAAAATAGTCTGTTGTTGCGCGATCTGAAGCAACAATTTTGTAAACCTGAGCCCAAGTGCCTGCTGTATTCAGAAAAATGTATGCAGAGCCAGCTTCCGCCAATGTTGCTCCTCCAGCAGCATTTTCGTCTTCGGCATAAGCCCCAATTATTGCGTAATTGCCGCTAATGCCTACAGAGCCACCAAAGAAATCGGCAGCTCCTCTATCAGTAGCAACAATTTTTTGTGTCTGTGCCCATGTACCTGCGGTATTAAGGAAAATATATGCAGAGCCAGAGTTGCTTAAAGTTGCTCCACCAGCAGCATTTTCATCTTCTTGATTTGCACCAATTATTAAATAATTCCCACTTAAAGATACTGATACTCCAAAGAAATCATCCATTGCCCTATCTGAAGCAACAATTTTTTGAGTTTGTGACCATGTTCCTGCAATATTGTGGAAAAGATATACCGAGCCAGAGTTATTCATAGTATTAAGTCCAGAGGCATCGTGGTCCTCTTGATAGGCACCAATTGCAATATAATCACCATCAATAGCAACTGAATAACCAAAATAATCATTGCCCCCGCGATCTGATGCAACAATTTTTTGAATTTGTGTCCATGTACCTGCAATATTTTGCAAAATATAAGCAGAACCAGGATTGGTCAATGTATTCCCTCCCGTAGCATCATGGTCTTCTTGTGATGCTCCCACAATAGCATAAT
>CAZOHR010000093.1:5013-11726 GCA_964579045.1 uncultured Bacteroidales bacterium
TAATCACCACTTATTGCCACAGAAAAACCATAAAAGTCATTTGCAGCACGATCCGAAGCACAGGCTTTTATTACCTGATTCCATGTTTGTGCATTAACAGTAAATGTTGCGATTAAAAACAACAACACAAATAAAAGTTGAAATTTTCTCATAGTAAGATATGCTTAGTAAAAATTAAAAATGCTTAAAACAATCTGCAATAACTCAGCCTGCATTATTGTCAAAAGTAAAAATAGCAAATTTTATTAAGCAATAGCGAAATTCTCGTAAAATTTTAGTAATTAATTTATGTCGATAGGGAAATGATAACCCAATTTAAGCAATATTAGCACACCAAAAAACAGCGAACTTATCCCCACATCACCAATCCAGAATCATGCTGGTAAGGGAGCATTTCGTTTTTGGCAAAAATCCTAATTGCATAGTTGTAGAAGCCTGGTTTTGTTGGTGCTCCGGTAATTGTAAATTTTGCTATTTTGTTCTTTACGCTAACAAGCTCGGCAGTATATTTTTCATAAATTTTTGTTGACCCATTTTCGACTGCATTGGTAATAACAATCTCAACTCCAACGTCTTCAGCGCTAAGCTGATTTAGGTTGATTTCTATTTCACCATTAAATGTTTCATTAAGGTTCATAGGGTTTTTTTCGTAATCTGGGAATCTCGCGCTGACAATCTCGAGGCTACCCCATGCTCTTTTCATATTTCGCTTCCATTCCGCAAGCTTAATGCCGAGTTCATAACCGTTTTTCTTTATCAGTTCTGATCTGTTATATAGTTTGTTGTAGTATTTTTCCTTGTAGTCGTCAATCATTCTCTTTGTCGTAAACTGAGGAGCTATCTCACCAATAGACTTTTTAATAAACTGAATCCATTCGTGTGGAGTGCCGTTCTGGTCACGTTTGTAGAACAACGGAACTATTTCGGTTTCTAGCAGATTATAAATCATCTGGGTGTCTAGTTCGTTTTGAAACTCTTGGTTTTGATAGGTTCTTTCTGCTGGAAGTGCCCAACCCGCATTTTCGCGATATCCTTCAACCCACCATCCATCGAGTACGCTAAAGTGTAGAGCTCCGTTCATTACCGCTTTCATTCCACTGGTGCCAGATGCTTCTTGTGGGCGAGTAGGTGTGTTAAGCCAAATATCTACACCTTGAACTAATTTCTTAGCTAGATTTATATCGTAGTCTTCGATGAAGATTATTTTGCCTAAAAACGCATGGCGTTTCGAGATGTCGACAATCTTTTTAATCAAATCCTGACCAGCTTTATCGTTTGGATGTGCTTTTCCCGCAAATAAAATCTGCACTGGCATTTCCTTGTTGTTTAAGATACGCGATAATCTGTCGAGATTACGAAGTAGCAAATCTCCACGTTTGTATGTCGCAAAACGACGTGCAAATCCAATAGTAAGTACATTTTCGTTGATATTCTCGAGTATGTCAACAATGTTTTTTGGGTCTTCGTAACGTCTTATCCAATTCTGGCGAACTTTATCTTTAACGTAGGTTACCAGTTTAGCTCTTTGTTTTTGACGTATTGCCCATATTGTTTCGTCTGTAACACCATAGATTTTCTGCCAGTGTTTTTGATTTGATAAATCATCAAGGAACTCTTTTCCAAATGTTCTTTCGTAGAGAAGTTTCCATTCTTTGGCTGTCCAAGTTTGGTAATGTACACCGTTTGTAACGTAGCCAACATGATTTTCTTCGGAAAAATATCCCTTCCACATATTTACAAACATCTCTTGAGATACTTTACCATGAAGCATCGAAACACCATTAACTTCCTGCGAAACATTGGCGGCAAGAATACTCATAGAAAATTTATCTTCAGGATTTAATCTCCCAAGTTGCATCATTTCTTCCCATGTTATTTTCAGTCTCTCGGGGTAATGCGACATATAAACACGCATCATGTCTTCTTCAAAAACATCATGTCCTGCAGGAACAGGAGTGTGGGTTGTAAATAATGTTGAAGATTTTATTATTTCGAGTGCTTCGTCAAATTGTAGATTTCGTTTTGTACGGAGTATTCTTAATCTTTCGAGGCCAATAAATGCTGCATGTCCTTCGTTGCAATGATAGATGTTTGCATGTATATCCAAAGCATTTAATGCCCTGATACCACCAATACCTAAAATCATTTCCTGTTTAAAGCGGAACTCTATATCGCCACCATAAAGCTGAGAAGTGATAAATCTATCTTGTTCATGGTTTTCATCAACATCTGTGTCGAGTAAATATAGAATTATACGGCCAACATTGACTTTCCATATTTTTGCATAAACATTACGACCCGGAAAATGAACCATTACCTTTAATTGGGCACCTGTTTCGTCACGAACAGGCAATATTGGCATTTTATCAAAATTCTGTGGTATATATTCGGCATTCTGGTCACCGTAAGAGGTAATTTTTTGTTTAAAATATCCAAATCGGTAAAGTAGTCCAATACCAACAATGTCAGTATTTGTATCACTAGCTTCTTTTAGATAATCACCAGCTAAAATTCCTAAGCCGCCAGAGAATATTTTAATGTTATCATTAAATCCATATTCCATACTGAAATATGCAATTTTTGGAGATTTTTTATTCTCCCCTTCTTTCATATATGCGCTAAATTCGGCACATACCTTATCGTACATATCGGTAAATGTAATATCCGATTCTAGTTCAACCATTCTTGCGAGTGGAATATCTTCTAGAAAAGTTACAGGATTATACAAGTTGTCGCGCCACTGTTTAGGGTCAATATATTTGAACATTTGGCTTGCTGTGTAATTCCATGTCCACCATATATTTAGCGACATATCAAGCAAACACTTAAACCTGTCGGGCATGGTGGTCTGAACTTCGATTTTTCGCCACAGTGGCGATTGTACTTCTTTGTTTAGCATTTCGTTGGTTGGTCTTGTTTGTGGTTTACTTACTATCATATCGTGGCGGTCGCCGACTTTGTGAAGTGCTAAAGAGTATGCCTTTACATATTCGTCAATAAGATTTGTCCACAAAGCTTTTTCTGAGGCTACAAATGCAGATTTGGAAAGCTTTTCGCGGTCCGATTCTGTCAGACTAAGGAAGTTTTTTACGTATTTTACAACATTTGCTGTAACTTCAGTCGAGTTGTCTTCATCTCTATAAATTACCTCCACACATTTGTCATCTTTGTCAAGCACCGACTGCATCCATTTTCCAAAACCAGCAAGAACTGTAGTTATTGTTGGTATCCCAAAAGCAATGGACTCAAGAGGAGTATAGCCCCAAGGTTCATAGTAAGAAACAAAAGCCGTTAAATCAACTCCTGGAAGTAAATCATAATATTTTGTGTCAAAAATACCATCGTCGCCGTTAAGATACGAAGGAACGAAAATAACCTTAACTTTATCTTCAGGCCGGTTTAGTAGTCCATTTGCTTTAATGCGGCTTAGGATGGGATCATAATCGGGCTCATGAATGTTATGAGTCAGTACATTATTCTCAATATTTCTTTCGCCTTCGCAATTATTTAGAATATTACAAAGAGATTTTGCTGGTCCGTAATTATTCCCTGGAACAAGAATATATGCTAAAATTTCTTGTTTAAGTGAGCTGTCACGGTTAAGTTCTCCTAAGGAGTCAATAAATAAATCATAACCTTTGTTATAAAATTCATAACGACCTGATGTTGCAATTATTACTGGCTCTTTATCATACGAATAGCCACATAATGAACTCGCAACTTTCATAAATTTCTTCCTAGCTTCTTTACGCTTTGCAATAAATATATTTCCTTTCGGTACAAAATCATTCTCAAAACCGTTTGGCGTTACAATATCCACTTCTTTACGCAGAAGCTGAGCGCACTCCAAAGCGGTAATGTCGCTTACTGTTGTAAATACATCAGCATTTTGGGCACTTAATTTTTCGAGACTTTGTTTCGACGAGATATTTAATTCGCTCGCGATAATGTCACCGTTATATTGACTTAAGTTTTTGTATAAAGGCAACCTATTTCCTGCGATTGAGCGACCCACTGCTGTTGCATGAGTAGTAAAAGCAGTTGCGATTTGTGGCATATGTTTTTTTAGATGCAGAATACCTGTTCCTGTCATCCATTCGTGAAAATGAGCAATTATTTTGTCGTGGATAGATAAATTAAAGTTCACAAAACTTTCTATTACTTTTCCAGCAGCATATCCAAATAATGCAGGCTCAATATAGTCCCATTGTCCTGCCAGAGAGTCGAGTTTGTAATCTTCCCAGTAACTGAACATGATAGCATCTTTCTGGCTGATATAATTAGAGAAGTCTATAAGAAGAACTTTCGGTTTTCCTGGAATATTCCATCTGCCAGTTCTTACTCTAATACCTTCTGATTCTGCTTTGCGATGCCAGTCAGCAAACATAGAATTGTCTTCAGTAAACTCAGGATGTGCTGCTGAATCACGCCAAACATCGGGTCCTATTAAAACCAGTTCTTTACAGTTTTTTGCAAGTGCCACAGACTTAGTGGAAATTACTGTATGTATTCCGCCAACCTTATTGCAAACTTCCCAGCTAACTTCAAAAATATAATCTGGTTTTATTATCTTGTTTAAATCCTGCATATTATTATGAATATTTTATGATTATTAAGTGTAATATTTTCTTGAAAGGGACAAAGATATAAATTTAATTTTATGAATTTTGATGATAGGAAAACCCAAGATTAATTAATTGTTACTATTTAATCTTTGCATTTTAAGAAATTTGGAAACAGAAAATGTGAAAAATTAAATCAATGCCTAAGATCTTCTTCGATAACTTTTCTTAATTCCGCTACAGCATTTGCCTCGTCGATATTTTTTACGATGGCAGTTTTGCCCTTGTAGATATGTACTTTGCCAGTTGCTGCACCCACACATCCATAGTCTGCATCTGCCATTTCGCCTGGTCCATTAACAATGCAGCCCATAACTGCAATTTTTAATCCTTTTAGATGAGAAAAAGCGGTTTTAACATCTCGAGTTAGCTTTTCCAAGTTGTAATCTGTTCTGCCGCAGCCCGGACAAGAAACAAATTCTGCTTTTGAATAACGTATTCCAATGGCTTGCAACAAGTTTTGCTGCATTTCGACATCGTCGTGTTCTTTGTTGGGTAGTTTCAGCCATAAACCCGATGCCAGATTGTCGATTAATCCACTTCCTGGAAATATTCCCAACTCGGCAGTAAGTTCATCAAAATCAATGGAGTGCGAAACGTATTTTACTATCAATGGCGTATTTGCATTAATCTTTTTCAATTCCTTGTAAATAAACCTTAATTCTCCCAATGGATTTTCTGTACAGAAATTTAAAACAGCGCAAATATTTGGTTTTTCGAGTAGTGCTACTACCGCTTTTTTGTGAATGTCAAAAGTACTTATTCCAACAAAATAGTATTGATCGGCATCAATTTTTGGAACATCATTAGCCGAAAAATCAAAATATGGATATACATTTCTTGGTTTTGCAAGATTTTTCCAGACTTTGTAATCGCAGATTGTTGGTTTTTCCTGATTTTGAGCGTCTGGAGAATTGCAAACAATGATATCTGCGTCGGCATGTTGTTTCTCTGAAATTATCGAAAATTTATTGTCCGAAAATGGAATCTTATTGTATTTCTCACTACTGTGATAAGGGTCGTACGTGTTTTTTGCCTGACTAACTACCTGAAACTTGAAAATACGCTCGCTAAAATTGCGTACTATTTTTTTTGCAAAATATATCTCATTTGCAGGACTTTCTGTCAATGAAACTCGTATTGTATCACCAATACCATCACTTAACAAAGCCCCTATTCCAACTGCTGATTTTAATCTGCCATCGATATCGGCACCAGCTTCGGTTACTCCGAGATGTTGCGGAAAAAGCATAGCATTGTCAAGCATTCGGGCATTTAGTAATCTGCAAGCCTGAGTCATAACTTTTGCATCGCTAGCTTTCATCGAAATTACTAGATTATAGAAATTCTCAGCAGTAAAAATCTCGATAAATTCCATTGCAGCTTCAACCATGCCCTCAACCGTATTTCCATATCTAGTAAGAATCCTATCAGATAGCGACCCATGATTTGAACCAACCCTTATAACTGTTCCATATTCCTTACAGATTTTTATCAGAGGCAATACTCCTTCATGTATTCGTTCTAATTCAAGTTTGTATTCTTTGTCGCTAAGTTCAACTTTTTGAAAACTTGCTCTCTTATCAATATAGTTACCTGGATTAATTCTAACTTTCTCAACAACCCTTGCAGCCTGTTCTGCAATAATCGGATTAAAATGTACATCTGCAATAAGCGGGTTTTTATAACCATCAAGATGCAATTGTTTTTTTATTTCCTTCAAACTCTCAACATCCATGATTCGTGGTGTGGAGATTCTTACAAAATCGGCTCCAGCATCAAATATTTCTTTGCATTGAATCACAGATCTTTCTATGTCCATTGCTGGTACGTTTGTCATACTTTGCAATCGTATCGGATTTAAAGAGCCCAGAGAGATGTTTCCAACTTTTACTTCCCTTGTAGGCAGACGCTCGCAATTGTGAATGTCGATGCAATACTTATCCGGAAATTGTGACATAGCTTTAATTATTTTAATGACAAAGATAATTAAAAGCCTTTCTCTGAAAAAGGATAATGCGTTTTTAAGTAATTATTTGTTTGAGATTAGAAATAACGCACGCTCGATCTATGTCAATGCTCCCGCACGAT
>CAZOHR010000094.1:0-11692 GCA_964579045.1 uncultured Bacteroidales bacterium
TACTTACACAGCAAGTAATAATTCTGCCACTTTCAATATTGAAGGAGGTGCTGCAAATGGTTGCGATAGTTTAGTTACTTTAAATCTCACAATCAATCATGCAACAACTGGAACCGATGTAATCACAGCATGCGATTCTCACACTTGGATTAACGGAATTACTTACACTGCTAGTAATAATACAGCGACTTTCAATATTGTCAATGGCGCTGCAAACGGTTGCGATAGTTTGGTAACTTTAAATTTAACAATCAATCATGCTACGACTGGAACTGATGTAATCACAGCATGCGATTCTCACACTTGGATTGACGGAATTACTTACACTGCAAGTAACAACACTGCAACTTTCAATATTGAAGGAGGCGCTGCAAATGGTTGCGATAGTTTGGTTACTTTAAATCTTACAATCAATCATGCAACGACTGGAACGGATGTAATCACAGCATGCGATTCTCACACTTGGATTGACGGAATTACTTACACTGCAAGTAACAACACTGCAACTTTCAATATTGAAGGAGGTGCTGCAAATGGTTGCGACAGTTTGGTCGCTTTAGATTTAACCATTGAAACTATTGACTTGAGTGTAAGTGTGGTAACAAATGTAATTACTTCGAATCAAGTTGGAGCTACATATCAATGGATTGATTGCAACACAAACCTGCCGATTGAAAATGAAACCGCCCAAAGCTTTGATGCTACCGCTAACGGAGATTATGCTGTAATAGTAACACTCGGCGATTGCAGTGGTACAACTGAATGCGTAAACATTGTTGTTGATGGCCTCGATATTGCAACAGAAATTCAATACAATATCTACCCAAATCCAAACAATGGCCAGTTTAAAATTGAGCTGAATAATGATGCTACAATTGAGATTTCAGATGCTTTGGGAAGAATTATCTATTTACAAGAGCATGAAAGCGGAACTTCAGAAATAAATCTTGAAAATGTACAAGCTTCTGTTTATTATGCCAGGGTTATTTCGGACGGTAAGACTAGCGTTAGAAAAATTGTAATTCATAAATAAAAAAACTTCAACACAAAGAAATCCTCTAATTAACTTTGGGGCTTTTTTTTATTCTACCATATGACAATCTTCTCCACAATTTCTCAAATGGTCCTTGTTGATAAAACTTAAACCAAATAAAACTAAAAACAATTTGAAAAGCATAAACCATAATAGCTATTAGCAAAACATATGTGACTTTTGTTTGCCCGAACAACCCAAAACCCCATCCATAAAAAATCACAGACAGAATAACTGATTGCATAAGATAATTAGTTAAAGACATTCTTCCCATCATTGCTAAAGGCTTGAATAATTTTGCTATCGAATTGTATGAAGCAAGAATTAATATCAACAAAAGATAACTACTCGCGATAAAAAGATTCATAAATTCATATCCGACCATGTAAACTACATTAGCGAAAGGGCTTTCAAAGTCAACGATTTTCTCATATCCGAAATATGCTACAACTCCAATTATTGAAGTTATAATTAAGACAAAAAACCACTGCTTCTTTTTATGAGCAATACGCTTATGCAGATCGTATTTGGATGCGATAAAGCCAAAGAGAGTTAATCCTATAATTTTGGGAAGGTAATAAAAAGCATTTATATTTCTAAAGGCAGCATATTCCTGTAAACGCAGACTAAGACATTCAAAATAATTACCCGAAGAATAAATAAGTTTTGCTTTCTCTAAATATTCGGGGCAAGTTGAAGACATTGCATCGGGAAGCGAGATATAAACACTTATAAAAAGCCATATTCCAATGAAAAAGTAAAAGAAAACAGCAATTACAATTTGAAATTTAGTCTTGAGTTTATGAAGAAGTAAAACTATGCAACCAGCAATGGAATAGTTTAGCAGAATATCACCAGCCCAGAGAAATAATATATGTGCTATGCCAAAAAGGGACAGTACAAGCATTCTTCGTGTGAAAAATGCCGCAAAACTATTCTTACTCTCAACGAATCTGGAATATTGCATATAAATTCCATATCCAAAAAGGAAACTAAATAGAAGGATAAATTTATCAGCACTCAAACTTATGAAAATGGAATAAAACTCCAGCTGACTAGCATCTGACATACTGGCATAAAACCCTCCGAAATTAAAAAATGAAGCGTTGAAACCCAAAATATTAACGAGCAATATTCCCAATAATGCAAAACCCCTCAAGATATCAATGGATGATATTCTTTCGTCGCTACGAACAGGTGCAGCAAATGTTTTCATGTAAATCTATTTAACCACAAAAATATAATTTCCGGCTTTATCTTTATTGAGGGCTTCTATCTGATTAATTGATAATTCTACTAAAATCTGTTCGCCATTCATAAGTTTTATTACCTCATAGTCTTCGGGTATATGTTGGTTGAACTTTATACCAAAAAACTTTGAATATCCGCCGCCCATTGCAGGAATACTTACATTATAAACTCCAGCAACAGGAACAAGTTCTTCGTATTCACCAGCTCCTTTGTGAACAAATAGCTTAGTAGCTGTATCTGCGTTTTCGTCAATTATAATGTTGTAATTTTTTGGTTCAGACATTGTTTCGGACATTGAGCATCCTAAAAATTGCATCACAACGAGAAATACCGCCAATAATTGAAATATTCTTTTCATTTGAATGTTTTAATTCTCAAAAATAATGAAAAATTCAAGAAGTACAAGTCGAGATTTTCTAAAAGCTGAACGAATATCCAACTTGAATAACAAAATCGTTGAGAGGATTAGTCGTAAAATATTCACGTTGAATCATATAACCAAGACCTATGGAATGCATTTTATTAAAGGAATATTCTAAGCCAGTTGACAGTCTAATTTTGTCTACAGGTTTATAACCACTGTAAAAAACAGGAACATATACTTCCGCTCCAAAATATGGAGAGAAATCCCCAATTGGATATTTTACAGTTAGTTTTGGTCGAAACGCAGATCCAGATTCTCCATCAGAATCAAAAACAAATGCATTTTTCTTTTGAACTTGATAGCGCAATCTCAAACTAACCACAAAATCTCCTGGTTTAATTCTGTATGTATAGTCTGCATAAGCTTTGTTAACAGGCACATACATATTATTTAACTGTTTTTGATAAGCTAATCTATAAAAGCATGAAAACTGAGAATTCTTATTTAATCGATAAGAGATTCCGAGTTCGTTAATAAAACTTCCTGCCTCGGTAATATTTTCATTAAAACGAGTTTCGTGAGCAAATTCAACAGCAAAGGCTTGAGATATCTTTTTCTCAATCGATACTCCTGTCCAGAGCCCTGCATCATTAACTTGAGCTTTTATCGTTGAGATTAAGAAGCTGAAAGATGCCAAAAGCAGTATTTTCAAAAATAGTCTATTCATAAAAATATATCTTAATTTCGGCAGAATCGTTTAATAGATTTATTTTGCCAATTACAACACGGCGAACATTAAAGCCAGTTCTCTTTTTCAAATCTTCAATCAATTCTTCTCTCCTATCTGGAAGAATAAGATCAAGATTATCATACATGATACGTCTGGTCACTTCCTGTTTGAATACGAATTTACTATCCAAGATAAAAATAAAAACTATCAAAAGACCACTAATAATAGCCAATTCGTAATATTCGAGTTGAATAGCGCTAATAAGACCAATTGCAATAAAAATGAAAAGATAAGTCATGTCTTTCATCGAGATTCCCTCAGTTCGATATCGCAACATAGAAAAGACCGCAAATAAACCAAAGGCCGCCCCCATCGAGATTTTAACCTCATTTAAAACATAGGTCAATAGAAATATAACAACATTAAAAACGATAAATGTGAAGATATAACCTAGTTTTTTATTGCGTGGGTAATAAATTAGAAAAATGATAATCAAAACAGAACTAATATCTATCAATAGATTGATAAAAAACTTCTCATCTAATTTAATTACATCTTTATCTTTTTTCTTTTTCTTTTCCAGCTCTGCTGCTGATAATTCGTCAGTGTTTTCAGTATCTGATGATATTTCATCTGAAGAACTATCTTCCCAAACTTCTTCAGTAACATTACCAACAGTATCCTGAGCTGTTACAGAATTAAGCTGGCACAATCCAGCAAAAGTAAGAATCGTCAAAATCACTAAAACTTTAAATATTTTCATTGTCTTATAATTTAATTTACTTCAAAATATCAATTAACTATTGGCTTACATTCAATATTTTCGCCTATTTTACCTACCTGACTACCAGTACAAAGTTTATTTATTAGCCTCATTTTCCCTTTAATCTTATTTCTCTTCACATTTGGGTAAAGACTAGCAATTCCAAGGCAATATTTACTTAGCGAAGATTTAAAAACTCTATGCTCTCTAAGTATATCTCTAATTGGAGATTTTGCTGATTTATCCTGCTTGAGTTCTACAATACATAAACCCGAGAAGTCGGCTGTTCCATTCTCAGTTTTATAATTAAGTCCCGAATCAATTGTTAAACGTTCTGTAAAATCTTTATTTACTAATGTTGTTCGATAGTAAAAAACCTCAATTATAGGAATAATTTCTTTATGCTTTTCTGTCCATGATTTAAGAAACTTTTTACATTTCTTTTCTTTCAACACATCCAATCCAGTAATACAAATTCTGTCCTTTTTAGTCTTATTATGATTATCTTTTACTTTAATTTCTAGAAAGCTTTGTTCTGTTTCTTTGTATGTTCTCACCCTTATTTTAACCCTCGAGAGCCTACCGTTTTGATGTTGATAGTAATAGAAAAACTCAGGTGTGTCATAATAAACAGTGTCATATAGACTCATTCTGACACCATTAACCTCCAAAACAAAATAGTCATCTTTAAGACATTCTAAAATCTCTGCTAACCTACAGTATTTTATTACAAATTTATTATCAACCCTATTGAGCAATTTTACAGAATCAATCTGAGCAAGCTGCACAGATTCAAAAGAATTCAATATTTCGTTAATGTCTTTCAACCCTTAAAACTTTGCGTAAGTGTATTTTTTTGACCACCTTAATTCGCCCTTAGAATTGTATTCTTTAGCTTCCTTCTTCATACCTTTGCTATCTTTAACAAAGACCTGCTTACTTTTAATTGTACCGTCAGATGCATATGCAATTTCCTCAGTTTTTTCCCCGTTTGCATCATACTTGTAGGTTGTTTTCTCCGTCTTTCCCGATTTCTTATCAAACTCGGATTTCTCGATTACATTTCCAAAACCATCATACTTTAAATTCTCTTTAGTTTTAATCTCTCCGGCTTTGTTGTACTCAATCTTCACAATTGTGTTTCCGTTCTTATCGTACTCTTCGTACGTCTCTTTATAAGTAACAGTAACCCCATCCTTCTGCTCAGTTTTTTCAACAGTTGTGGATTTAATTTTATTAGCTTTGATATCCTTTTTACTCTGCGAGAAACCTAGTATTGGTAATATTACCAATGCAATTATCAGAATTTTTTTCATAGTATTAATTATAAATAATAATCTCAGGAACCTCGAACACCTGATCCGACTCTACAATTTCTATCTCTTTTAACATCACAGTAGTACCATCAGGAGAAGTCATTGTTGAATCTTTTGAGAAAGTATAAATCTTATATTTTCCTGGTCTGAGGTAATTAAACCGATAATAACCGAGATAATCAGTTTCAACTTTATCATCATAACCTACATTTTCTCCATAAACGATGTAAACATCCTCTTTTACTCCTGCATATTCGCTAATAAGTGATGTAAAAGTACTATTGTAATTGCGCACCCAAACAGACCCTGTTATGGTTGCGTTTCCACCTTCACCAGCACTTTTCTCGCAAGATGATAATAAAAACATTGCGACAACTAACGATGCTAGTACAATTGATTTTATAAAACTCATGTTTTTCATAATTTCTATTTATAAATTTTTACAAATTTAACTTAATATTAATTTAATATTACTATAACTTTAAAAACTTAGCGGAATAAACAAGATTTGTACCGCAAACTTTAACTAGATATACCGAAGATACCCAAGACGAAATATCTACAGACATTGCAATATAATGTTTATTATCTAAACTGTCGCTATAGACTAACTCTCCAGAAGAGTTAAATATTTGAATGCTTAGGATATTATTCTCAGTTTTAAGCTCACAATAAATCTTATCAATAGCTGGAGAGGGGAAAACACTTAAAGAATTGTTGAAGTTCTCGGGCTGTTTATTATAACTTCCTGGCGTAGGAATTAGTACAGATTCAGACAATGCACCATCAGGAAAACGACCAATACTTCGATTATCGCTGCACAATTCTGGAGAGGTAGAGTCAATACAAATTTCAGAATCTGAAACCAATTTCAAATACGAATCAGATGATATAAAACTTGTCTGCATCGAATATTGTTCTGGATAAATCATTAAGAGCTGTTTTCCACAAAGTAAAGTATCACAAATAGCAAACTCTAATCCTTTATAAGAAATCTTAAGATTGTTAAGCAATAAATCATCCGAGTAGGGATTGTATATTTCCAAACCTTCGATATCAGAAAAGTTTGCAACATCTCCAAAATTATAATTATTATAAATCATTTCGTTAAGAACAATATCCCCCGATTCAATTCGAATAGGATGAGTGTAAAATTCATAAGCGGCACTCTCTGGCAAAAATGCACCTGCAGAATCATTTTCTGCCCATAAATAATATTGTAAAACCTTTCCATCAGGAATAATTTTAGCATAAAAGACAGAATCACCAGCAGTTTCATCTCCCAAAAGCCCATCGTCAAACATTTGGACACTACTAAAGACATCAGTAGATGAACATCGGTAAAATAACATAAGCTTAACTGCACCAGATACATTTACACTAACACCTAACTCCTCTCCTTTAATCGCTGGAGTATTTGAGAACTCTACACTTCCAATTATTGGGTAACCCGAAATTCCAGTAAAAGTACTAAGATATTCCGATCTTGATTCCATAATATCTTGTATACCAGGATATTGCTCCGTAGATGTTCCTGTTAGAGTATAAAGGTTTTGAGTAAAATCTTGGTATGAATAAAATTTATTAGTGTCTGCAGTAACATAATAATCTATGATCCCTTGAAGAATTTCTCCATTTTCGAGATACTCTCCATTATCTATATTTTGTGTGACAATTGTTCGTAGATGTGCTAAATACATTTTTTTGTAAGTGGCGTTTTGCAACAAATTCTTCATAAGAGGACGTGGCGAGATAGTAAAAGTTAATGCTTGTAAAGGATTTAGAAGTGGCAATTTAGCCATTGTCACTCCCGAGAAGTTTGTAGCACCATCAGAATGCCTGAAACTGCCGAAAGACATATTAAAATCCCATGGAATTGTATTAAACTGCAAATTTTCATCCTGATATAGATAATAATTCTGTGCATAAGCAATGTAGGAATCCAAGTTCAATAATGCATAATTTAAAGCATGCATCCACAGAGCTCTATCAATATTCAATACTTGGGAGATATTTGCTGTGTCATTATTTAGTACATCAATAAAATTAAATAATTCTTCCCATCCATATTCCGATTCTAAGCTATAAAACGGCATATAACCCGTTGAGTCATCACCATGAGTATATCCAAGATTCGAATTTTGTCCGAAAGGATATACTAAAGTTTCGGGATTTCCTTTAAAAAATGGATTATCATTTTCTAAAAAATGCTTAGCTGCAAAACATTCGTCAACGGCCTCTACATTTGAATAAAGCCCGATTAGTGTATCGTTTATAAACAGATTTGCAAAATTAGCCTCCGAGGCAGGCATATACTTTCTTGCAATACTATACGAGAGCACTTCACGCACAAAGGATGGATCGTAAATTACATTGCTAAGTTTAAGCTTTTTAAATCCTAGGTGATTCTGATTTGGGAATGTATAATCAAGGTTGATGCTAAATGGATTTTTAATTTCATCGGCATTCCACGAGCTAAACCCTTTGTATCTGATACCGCATTCTTTATAAAGATTACCGTCAATTTCTACATCTGCATTAATTCTCGAGTAAGAATCTCCAGCTTCAAATAAGGAATCGAGTCGGTACTTCCAGTTTGAGTCGGCAAAATAAATTTTAATCTCACGAACTTCAAACATGTTATAAAAATCGCTTTGGGCAGATGCGTATATGGAAACGACGCCAAAAATAACAACAAGAAAAACTTGTTTGAGAAATTGAAGTTTAAATAAATATCTGAGTCTTTTCAAGCCCATAATCTATTCTTTACTTATTCGTGCAGTGTAATAATTACCATTTGCCTGATACATTAAAAGATAAATGCCTGATGGAAGATTATTTATCGAAATTCTGTCGCTACTAACGTTACTTTCTTGGGAAACAATTCGGCCACTCAAATCCGTTAAAGAGTATGATAGATTATCATCTGCATTTGCAATTATAAAAAAATCAGAAGTTGGATTTGGATAAACATTTTCGTTTGCTGGTAGATATTGACTTACAGAACCAGCTCCAAGTGACATTCTTGATATCCCCTCACCAGTTGTAATCCATGCATATCCGTCATCATCAAATTCGACTCTTTTAACGAGAATATCAATAAGTCCATCAGCTTCTAAATAAGTATGCCATGTGGTTCCATCAAAAAGAGTAACTCCACCTTCGGTAAGATAATCTGCAAATTCTAATACAACAACGTTATCATCTTCGTCAATAGCAATGTCTTGAACATAGTTATTTAGGAGCTCGTTTGCCATTGTGTAAGTTGCTACGATAGTTCCTAATGTGCCAATGACACCAATTCCGCTATAAGTTCCTACCCAAATTTTTCCCTCACTATCCACTGCTAGGCAACTTGGATTATCATCGGGCAAACCACCAACAGAGTTAATAGCAGTAAATGCAAGGCCATCATATTTTGCGACACCGCCACCGATAGTTCCCATCCAAACATTTGTTCCCACAGGCAAAACATATGTTATCAAATCGCTCGACAATCCATTCGAAGTCGTGTAAGTTGTAAAATCTGTTCCATTATATTTAACCAAGCCACTATATGTTGCTATCCAAATGTTGCCAGAAATATCAATAGCTATGTGATTTATTGAATTATCAGGAAGTCCCTGTTCGGTAGTAAAATTTTGAAAAGTGGTTCCATTGAATTTGCTTAAGCCATTTGATGTGCCAATCCAAATATTCCCTGCATTATCAGCAGCTACACAGTTGATATAATTGTCAACTAGGCCATCAGTGCTCGTCAGATTCGTCCAATTTACACCATCAAATTTCGACAATCCAGCCTGTGTGCCAAAATATTTCACATTATTCGCATCAACACAAACACCTCCACTTACAAAATTATCAGCTAATCCATATAAAGTGGTATAATTTGTAAAACTAATTTGAGAGTTAATCTTTCCATGGCTTAACAACATCAAACTACTGATAATCGCGATTATTATTACTCTTTTCATTTTTCAAGTTTTAAAGTGATAGTTTTTGCACAAAAGCAGACACCAATTTTCTGGCATCTGCTGATGGTTTAAAATATTTATAATTCTATTTGATAATAATTAGCTTTTCGGTTTTCACAAAAGTATCTGATTTTATAATCACATAATACATTCCATGTGATAAATCGGTCAAATCGACAAGACTAGAGTTTTTACCTGAATAAACTATTTCACCTGCAGTACAAATGATATTAAATTCAAACTCAATCTCTGAATTAATCTCAAAGATTCCAGAATTTGGATTTGGGAATACAGAAACTTCTGAAACTTCATTCTCAAGAATAGAAGCGGCTAGATAGTTATATTCAACGGAGATTGATGAGCATCCGTCGATATTAGTAACTTCGACCTGATAATTACCAGACTCTGTAGCATCATAGGTTTGGTTAGTTGCACCAGATATTTCTTCCGAATTAAGGTACCACTGATACGATTCTGCTGCTGTAGAAGTTAATATATTATCTTCAGCAGAAATAACAGGAATTTCTGGGGTAGCAAGAACGTCGATAGTTATTTCAACCTCATCAGTACAACCTGATTGATTATTGGTCACAAGTACAGTATAAGTTGTAGTTAACTCTGGACTTACTGAAGGATTTGCAGATGTACCTGAATATCCTTCTGGTAATGAAGACCATGAATAAGTGTAAGTTGGGCTGGCTTCAGTAATTGCTGTTGCACTAGCTGTAATTGTTGTAGATTCACCAGCGCATACAATTAAATCAGATGCACTAATGCTAGCATGCACAGGTCTAACATAACATTTCTCGTATCTGTGAGCTTGAGGAATACTCTGATTGATTGTTTTAGTCCATAAAGTTGTGCCAGCTGAGTTAATTTCCCAAATTGTTGATGAAGGACCACTTGGATTGCAAATCATTTGATTTCCATTTGGAAATTGTTCAGAATTTCCCTGACCCATTGATGTTTGATTTGTATTATATCTGTCTGTATATGTTGCTGGTAAATATGCTTGATTTGCAGTGTGAGAGTAGTTATAACCATCCTCTGGGGCATCAATAATATCTATTGCTGCTTTTCCACTGGTACCACCATCATTATTCATCGCTGCTAAGCAATTAGGACAGTCAGCATAATCAGCAGGAGTCCAATGAGCATCGTGAACAACATCAAAAATTGTTGTTCCAGTTGCTCCATAAGCAGTTGGGTTTCCCCATCTATACAAGAAATCGCCGCCCTTGCCAGAATTTCCTCCGCTATGTGCTGCCGCTTCGGCAGTAGTTGTTGAATGATCTATAATATAAATCTCATTAAGATTATGTGAAGATACTGTAATCTGATCTAGCTCCTCGTTATAATCAATACCGTTCATGTGCATCCAGTCCTTTGCTGTGTTGTAGTTGATATTTACCAATTGTGGATTAGCAACTATCGAGCTAACATAATTATCTTTTGCAGAACTATAATTCTGACATAAATGATCCCACACTTTCCATTCCCAAACAACTTCAGCTGTAGTTGCTCCAGTTGGCTTTAGCTCAACAACTTTTTCGGACCAAATTTCAATTGCAGTTGAACTACCTGCTTGGGTGGCCTGAGTTGATGTTTTTTTCTCATATGAAATAATAAGTACATTTCCATTTGGCATTGGACAAATATCATGGTGCATACAATATGTTGAAGTGGAATAAACATAATCCCACACAACGGTTCCATCCCATAAAACTTTTTGTAAAGCTCCTGTAATACCTCCACCACTAAATACATTAGACGTATATGCGTAACTTCTCAACAATGTGTCGTTTTCGAGCATATAGCAGGTATAGCCATTCTTTTTGGAACTACCAAAAGTCCAAGTTTTGTAAGTTGTACCCGCAGTATCAATCATTGTTGTTGCTGTTTGATTTTGTCCGCAATACAATGTATACAAACCCCATTGCTGAGAATAAACCGTAATTGATAAAATCACAGTTGACATTAATAAAATCAATCGTTTCATAGTAGTAGCTTTAAGTCAATGTTAATTTAATGTTAATTTCGACAAATATATTTTCAAAGAAACGCTCTTCAAAACTTTATATGCAGACAATCAACAATATCTTATGGTTGCTTTGTTTTTATCAGCGAATGGAGAATTTGTGGTCGGTAATCGGTAAATTTTGTAATCGGTAAATTTTAGTAAACTTGAGATTCTGCTGATTTTGTAAAATTTGTAGTCGGTTGTCAGTAGTCGATGTGGATTGTAGTAAGTTTGAGATTCT
>CAZOHR010000095.1:0-5990 GCA_964579045.1 uncultured Bacteroidales bacterium
AATAATATTGGAGAAAGCTTTACTATTACCGACAACTATATTGGTGGAAGTTCAGCACAATGTGGTGGCACAGCATGGACAAAAACAAATGCTGCTAGTAATGTATTTAATGCAATCTATATTACTTCAGGTATTGGCAATCCAAGTTCCATACAAAACAATACTGTAAAAAACTTCAATTGGAGTAATTCAGCAAATGCAAGTTGGACAGGCTTGAATGTAGCTGGTGGCAACGTGAATATCGGAACTGTCACTGCAAATATTATAGGTTCAGCTACAGGAACTGGAACAATTACAGTTACTGGTGCAACTAGTGGACAGAGTGTTTATGGAATGTATATATCAAGTCTGGGCACTGTAGAATGTGCCAACAATATTATCGGATCAATTACAGGTGCTAATGCAGCTGCAAACGCAACAAATATTTATGGTATTTACCAAACTGGAGCTGGAACAATTACGATCGACCACAATATAATTGGAAGTACAACAACAGCATCAAGCATTAATTCAAGTTCCGCAAGTACTGGAAATGCACAGTTGCTTTATGGAATTTATGCATCTGGAGTTGGAGTTGCCACAATTGACAATAACACAATTACAAATCTAACAAACAGCACGTCAAATACTACAGTGGGAACCGTAGGACTTATTCGCGGAATTATAACCGTTTCTGGAACAAATATCATCACCAATAATACTATAAGTAATTTAAGCATTGCCAATGCAAACACAAATACTGCTCCCGCTGTCGGGATATCATCAGTAGGAACAACTGAATCACAAACGATTTCGGGAAATACTATTTATAATATTTCTAATTCCTATGCATCATTTACCGGCGCTGTTATGGGCATTTATCTTACAAACAACCTTGGTTCAAGTCCAAGTACTGTAAATGCTAACTTCATTTACAACATCACAGTTTCTGGGACTTCAACTGGGGCAAGAATTTATGGAATATTTGAAGATGCCGATGCTATTACCTTCAGGAACAATATTATTAATTTAGGAGGAAATACAGCTTCAAATATTTATGGTCTATATGATGTGGGAACTGCTAATAAAGTTTGTAATCTCTATTTTAATACAATTTACATTGGTGGCACAACCTCTGGAACTCAGAATTCTTACGGGTTTTGGAGTCAAACCAATACAAATACACGAAATATAAGAAATAATATCTTCTGTAATGCACGAACAAGAACAGGAGGTTCAGGTTCACATTATGCCATTTATTATAATACCACAGGAACAAGCCTACTAACAACAGATTATAATGATTATTATGTTTCTGGTACAGGAGGCATTCTTGGATATTACGGCGGTAACATTGCGGCATTGCCAATTGTTGCAACACAAGATGCCAATAGTTTAGCAATAAATCCAATTTTTACAAATGCAGGTGGTACATCAGTATCTGATTACTTTCCTTCAGCAAGCTTAACTGGGGTTTTTGGGACAGGAGTAACTACAAGTTTTTTTGGTATAACTCGCTATAATCCTCCAAAAATGGGAGCACTCGAATCAAACGACTATGTTTGGCAAGGTAATACAAGTTCCGATTTTGCTACAGCTTCAAATTGGGCAAATGGTGCAGTACCTCCAAATGGCGCAGATATTGTTTTTGCAGCAAATCCGAGTAATCATTGTATTCTAGATCAAAATAGAACTATCAAAAGCATTGTAAACGCACAAAGCACTGACCAATTGGTTATCAATGGTAAGCAATTGACAATTACTGGAGATTTAATTTTAAGCAATGGAGCTCAAATAAATGCCAATTCTGCATCATCAACAGTCATTTTTGAAGGTACAGAATCTCAGACAATTCCTTCAGGAGCATTTGTTAGTAATACTATTGATGTGCTAACATTAAACAACGATCATGGATTATCACAAAATGGAAATTTAATTATTTCAACGGCATTGTCACTCACTGTCGGTCAATATATTATTGGCGATAATACAATGACAATAACTGGGTCAATTAGTTTAGGTACAGGCACATTGCTAGGAGGTGAATCAACTAATATAATCATTGGTGGAAGTGGTGCAACAACGACACTACCGTCGGTAGATTTAAATAACCTAACATTAAACAGAGCTGCAGGAATTACAGCAGGAGGAGACATTCATGTTCATGGTTTACTGACTTTAACATCTGGAACACTTAACATCGCAGCTACAAATTTGCTGATTGGTGGAACTTCGCCCACAAAAACAAGTGGAAATATTGATGCAAGTAATACAAATTCAACAATAACTTTTAACAATTCATCAGCAATAATACTTGCAAATTCGCTTTTTATAGGAGCTATAAACAATATGACAATATCTGGCACAGGTGGTATTACATCAGTTGACAATTTAACTGTGAACGGCATTTTGAGCATACCTGCAGCAAATCCATCTGCCACTAAAGGGGCATTGGACATGATTGATGGTGCTACCATAAAAACGCTTAGTATGGCAGCATCTGCAACAACAACAGGCTTAGGAGATGTAACCGGAATAATAAAAAGAACTAGCATAGCAGCTGGTATTATTTACACTTTTGGAAATGAACATACTACTGCATATTTTACTAGCGATGGAACATTACCTAGCGAAATAAGTGCAAAAATCACCATTGGAACCACTCCTTCTTGGATGTCAGGTGCGATAAATCGTGAGATTGAAATAATTCAAACAGGTGGAAGCGGAACAAAAGCAATGTTCTCATGTCATTACCTTGACTCAGAGTTAAATGCAAATATTGAAAATCATTTATCTTTTTGGACAAGATATCTTGGATTGGAATATGGGCGTTCAGCAATAAACTCCGATGAAAACTGGGTTAGTCTTTCAAATGTTAATGTAGCCTTTTTTCCTGCAAGTTTTGATAATGCCAGAAACTTAACTCTTGATGAATTTAGCACAGTTTCAACAATTACATGGAATGGTTCTGTATCTGATTCATGGACAAGCGTAGAAAATTGGACTCCAAATTCTGGACCTTCTGCGGCAAAGAATATAATTATCCCCAATGCTTCAACAACCCCATTTTCACCTACAATACCAGCAGTAACAGAAGTAAAAACATTAACAATCGAAGCAAATGGATTAATAAATTCTGTTGCCTCTGCACAATTAACTATTAATGGTGGAAACGGAGCATGGATAAATAGTGGTGGAACTTTTAATGCAAATACCAGTCAGGTAATTTTTACAAATACGTCTGCAACAATTTCTGGCTCTACCAATTTTTATGATGTAAAGATCAGTACTGGAGCAACCTTGATGCTAATATATGGCAGCACAATGAAAATTGCCGGAACTGTTACAAATGATGGTACTTGGAGAACTGTAATCGCAGGTAATAGCACTGTAGAATATAATGGTGGGAATCAAACTGTAGTAATTCCTAATTCTGCAACAAATCGTTATTATAATCTCATTTTAAGTGGAACTGGAGTAAAAACATTACCAAGTACAAATATGAACATTATTGGTAACTTTTCTATTTTAGATGGTGTTACAACTACTGCTGCTGCTGAATTATCAATTGGTGGACATTTGCATATAGGTTCTGGCTCAGGATTTACAACTGGGGCTTATAATCATAGTATTGCAGGTGATTTCGACAATAACGGAACATTCACCGCAAGTGCTGGAAAAACAATTACTCTAAACGGTAGCTCTGTGCAATCAGTAATGGGGTCATCGCCAAGCATATTCGAAAAGTTAACAATTAACAAT
Organism: uncultured Bacteroidales bacterium; assembly: GCA_964579045.1. Taxonomy (GTDB): domain Bacteria; phylum Bacteroidota; class Bacteroidia; order Bacteroidales; family ML635J-15; genus Bact-19. Next base: position 3,742 of record CAZOHR010000095.1, read on the forward strand.
ACTAGTGGAGTAATATTGTATCAAAATGTTACTGTAAATAACCTTCTAAGCCTAACTGCTGGTGACTTAAATGTGGGAACAACAACACTCACCATTAATGGAGATATCGTCCATACCTCAGGTCATCTTTCTGTTGACTCAATTTCCTCACTTATCTTTGGAGGAACAACTGCAATAAATACAACAGGGCTTTTTGCATCTGATCCAGTATTAAATAATTTAACCATAAATCGAACTGGAGGTTTAATTTTTGGAGAAGACCTAAGTATTCATGGAGTTTTGAATCTGCAAACTGCTAATCCTAGCGCCACTGTGGGCATTCTAGATATGGGTAGCAAAACATTAAGCATGTACGACAATGCAACAACAATTGGCATTGGCGACGTAACTGGAATTGTAAAAAGAAATTACTTTGTGCCAAATACTGAATACACTTTTGGTAATCAGTTCACTTCTATGACATTTACAGCAGGTGGAATAATGCCTACAGAAGTAAGTTTTAAAATTAGTATTGGAGCATCACCATCATGGAAAACATCAGCATTGCAACGAGAGTACGACATCATACGATCAGGAGGTTCAGACACAAAAGTAACTTTAAGTTTGCATTACCTTGATACCGAAATGCAATCTAATACTGAAGATAATTTAATAGTTTGGGATTATCACACCGAAATTCCTTTAGCTGAAGAACATGGAAAAGCAAATCAAAGTACTATTGATAACTATGTAACAATTTCAAATCGTAATATTACATATTTTACAACAAGTTTTGATGCAAGAAAATGGGGCCTTTCTAATAAAGTATCTGCAAATTTTGTGTGGCAAGGAACGCCAAGTTCTAACTGGAACGATGCAAATAATTGGTCTGGTGGTGTAATACCGAATTCAACAAGCGATGTAATTATACCAAATGCCTCTGCTACTCTTCACGATCCTTTATTGCCAAATGATCCAGCAGCAATTGTTAAAACAATTATCATTCAAGAAGGTGGAATTCTTGATGGAGGAACTGCAACTACTCTTACAGTTGCTGGTAGTTCTGGTGCTTGGTATAACTTGGGTGATTTTAATGCAGGAACTAGTACTGTTCGGTTTACAAATGCAAATGCTACTATAGCAGATCTTACAAATTTCTATAATGTTACTATTGCAAACGGTGCATCTTTAACCCCAGAAGAGAATAATGTTATGAGAATTGCTGGAGTAATTACTTTAGAAGGCACTGGCATTTTGCGAGCAGCTTTATTACCAAACACAATTGAATTTAACGGAACAGGTGATCAAACAATAATCAACCCAAATGGGTTAACTCCAGGTTATTACAATCTAATTATTAGTGGTTCTGGAACAAAAACCCTTCCGAATACAAACTTAAGTATTTTAGGAGATTTTACCATCGAAGGCTCAGCAGCTGTAATTGCAGATTCGGAACTCGACATTACTGGAAATATGACAATCGAAAACGATGCAACATTTACAACAGGAAGTTTTGACCATATTCTAGCTGGAAATTTCGAAAACAATGGAACTTTCAATTCTTCGGCAGGCGAAGAATTCCATTTTGAGAGTGAAGTTTCTCAAAGCATCTCAGGCTCTTCAACAACTTTATTCGAAAAACTCGATATTCATAATCAAGTAAGTGTAACTCTCATGTCGCCAATTACTGTAAACAACAATTTGAATCTGTTCTTAGGTGACTTAATTGTTGGAAATACAACTTTAGAATTAAATGGAACAATCACTAAAGACGCAGGATATTTAAATCTAAGTTCTGTTTCTTCATTAAATTTTGGAGGCACTGATGCTCTTACATTTGATGACTTCTTATTTAGTACTACACCAGCAATCAACAACCTTACAATTAACCGTTCTGGCGGGATTAGTCTTGGCAATCAAAGTTTAACGGTAAATGGAGTTATTACTTTAACTTCTGGAACTTTTACTTTGGGAGCTAACAACTTAACCATCGCAGGTAGTTCTTTAGTAAGAACAAGCGGAAATATTGATGCCAGCAATGCTTTAGCAACAATAGAATTTGCAAATTCATCTGCAATTACTCTTCCGTCTTCAATTTTCACTGGGAATGTAAATAATCTTTCCATAACAGGATCTGGTGGAATTACTGTAAGCGATAATATTACAGTAAATGGAATTCTTAATCTGCAATCTAGCAATCCTTCTTCAACAAAAGGAAGTATGGATATGGGTAGCAACACATTAAGCATGAGTGAGAATGCAACAACTAC
>CAZOHR010000095.1:6090-8588 GCA_964579045.1 uncultured Bacteroidales bacterium
GAAGTATGGATATGGGTAGCAACACATTAAGCATGAGTGAGAATGCAACAACTACGGGCATTGGTGATGTTACTGGAATCGTTAAAAGACAGCACACTTTTACTGATGGAGTTGAATATAGTTTTGGAAATCAATTTACTACATTGAACTTCTTAGGTATTTCAGGAAGTACAAAGCCAACATGGATTAGCTGTAAGATTGAAATTGGCACCTCCCCTATTTGGCGAGCAGAAGCTGTTAAAAGAGTTTATAGTTTTGCTCAAGATGCTATAGGAACTGATAGAGTTTACACTAAATTACATTATCTCGATTCTGAACTAACTGGAGCCGAAAATGACGAATCTCAACTAACTTTCTGGAATGATTATGACGGCCTTACAACAGGCGACAACACCTTTGTAAATGGAAAATCTACTAATAACACTACAGACAATTGGGTTGAATTACTTGGTATGGCAAATAATTTTATCGCACCATCAACAGGTTTTGCAAAACAATATGGATTGGGATACACAAATGTAACAACAATAACTTGGACTGGGCTAGGTTCTTCTTCTTATCCTGGCGACTGGAGTTTACCCGGGCACTGGTCGGGTGGTGTTCCTACTGCTAATGATGATGTACTGATTCCTTCCAGCTTACCTGTTGGAAGTTGCGGTTACCCAGATGTTGACTTATTAGTATTATTTCATGATGCCGAAGTAAAATCAATTGAAATAGAACCAGGTGCCTCATTAGATGCAAGTAACTTCGACATTACTGTTTATGGTGATGGCTTGGCTTGGGTAAACAACGGTGGCTTCTATGCTAACAACCATTCGGTAATATTTGCTAATGGAGATCAATCAAAAACAGTATCAATCTCAGGCGATAACCAATTCAACAATCTAATTATTACCGACAAAACAACTTTAGAACCTACGTCAGGTAGCACAAATTTATTGACAGGAAATTTCATCTGTGATGGTACATTTTCTTCTACTAACGAAAATGATATCATCTTCAATGGCAGTACTGCTAATCAAACCATCAGCGGAGTTGGGCAATATAACTTTTACAATTTAACTATGGGCAATACTTTTGCTACAGGGACTTTAACCTTGCAATCCCCAATATCTGTTTCAAATAATTTGTCATTGAGTAATAATAATATTGTAACAGATGGTGTAAACTATATTCTAATGGGTTCATCTTCATCTGTTTCACCAGAAGGAGGCAGTGCCGATAGCTATGTTGACGGACCGATGAGAAAATTAGGAAATTCAGAATTTATATTCCCGATTGGTGCTGGAACTGTTTGGGCTCCGATTGGAATTGCTGCTCCTGCAAGTTCATCAACAATTGCTGCAGACTATACTTTTGCTTCCTCAGCAAATAATTGGGATCCTAATTATATGTGCGATCCTGACGAAATACATCATACTAGTGGCGTTGAATACTGGGAACTTACAACTACTGATGCCACTCCTGCCGTTACATTATATTGGAAAGATGCTGTACGCAGTGGAATCGAAAATCCTAATGATTTAGTTGTTGCTCACTGGGAGAACTGTCCTGCAAAGAGCGAATATAATTGGCTTTCAAAAGGAGGAACAATAGTTGAAGAAGGTGCCTCTAGTGGATATATAACTAGCACAATTAGTTTCGACTCATATAGCCCAATAACACTTGCTACGAAGAAAAACAACAATACTTTACCTGTTGAACTTATCGAATTTGAAGGAGAATGTGAAAATGACAAAATTATTTTAACTTGGACAACTGCTAGTGAAATCAACAATAACTATTTTGCTGTAGAGTGGAGCGATGATGCAACAAATTGGAACGAAATAGGGATTATAAAAGGTGTTGGGAATTCAAATGAAATGAATAATTATAGTTTCACAGATTTCAACACAAACAAATCAAACTTCTATTACCGTTTGAAACAAGTCGATTTTGATGGAAAATTTGAATATTCGAATATCATTAAACTTGAAGCTTGTAATGGATTGTCTTCCGAGTTCTTAACCGTATTCCCGAATCCTTCAGACGGTAATATTACCATTAACTCAAGCTCAGAAATATTAGGAATCAGTTTATACGATTTGACTGGTAAAGTGATTTTCCAAAAAAATAAAATCGATGCAGAAAGCGTGGAATGTGATTTCTCAAAATTGAAGAAAGGAATGTATATTATCGAGATTTCGACAATAAACAAAACTTTTAATCAGAGGATAACGATAATGTAAAAACCTATTAAACCCAAATTAAGCATTAGGAGTTTTGAAAAAAAGAACTAATGCTTTAGTTGGGCTTAACCCACGATTACGCACACAAAATGCTTTTAAGATTCTTATTTATTCTCTATTGCGTAATCGGGGTTAAACATAAAACAATTGTAGCATACTTTAAAAAATAACTTTGTAGTGCGGTAAATTCTTCCGCACTACATTTTTTTTTATTAATCTTCGATTACTCTGGAAACAAAAATCACATATTGCTTATAAATCGATACA
>CAZOHR010000095.1:8598-11658 GCA_964579045.1 uncultured Bacteroidales bacterium
GATGTAAATATCAATGGAGCAAAGAACTTTGTTTTTAATAGTTATATTAATATATACGATATTATAAAAAACCCTAATTATAATTCTTATTTTCATGAAGACAACACATTTTCTAAATCTATTAAATTATATATTGATATTGATGAAGATAAAAAATTTAATAATGAATTAGAAAGAGATAAATATGCTAATTATATATTAGGCAATATATGGCGTTTTAAATTTAGCAACAAATTATATTAGATACATTCATTTTCATACATAAGGCAATTATGAAATTCAAGTTTGATGTATTTTAGTAATTGAAAGATTCGCCAATCTTATGAACATAAAACTGACTACTATGAAAACTAAAGCTTTGAGAACTATTGTTTTGATATTGTTTTTTCAAACAGTTATTCAATTAAATTATGTAAATTCACAATCCGTTTTGCCAGGTCCAGAAAATTTAACATTTTATCGTGGAAACAATTACTCAGTTTATGATTTCTACATAACAGGAACGACTTCTGGAACATTATGGGGATGTAATTTATATACTGATGACTCAAAATTATCCACAGCTGCGGTTCATGCTGGCTATATTGGGAATACAATTTCAAAAATTATAAGGGTAAGAATTCTTCCAGGACAATCATCATATAGTGCATGCACTCAAAACACTATAGCTTCAATATCTTATGGTTCATGGGGTGGCTCGTATGAGATATTTTCAAGTTATGATATGGTTGCACCTACTGTATTAACGACAGTGCCAACAAATATAACAGTTAATTCTGCGACTTCAGGTGGTAATGTTAGTTCTGAAGGAAGTACAACTGTTACAGCTCGTGGAGTTTGTTGGAATACTTCCGGTAGCCCAACAATAAGTAATTCAAAAACTAATGATGGCTCAGGTACGGGAATATATTCTTCTACAATTACAGGCTTGTCAAACGGTACTACATATTATCTTAGGTCCTATGCCACAAATAATTGCGGTGTAACCTCTTATGGAAACCAGCAAACTTTCACTACAGGGAATATTAATATTGGAACATCTTATTACAATACTCTTAAAGAAGCTTTTGATGCAATCAACAATGGCACCCACACTGGAATTATAACATTAAAAATTATTGGTAGTACAACCGAGATAGCCACAGCCTCATTAAATGCAAGTGGAACAGGCAATGCAAATTACAGTTCTGTAATTATTTATCCAACTACATCGTGGCTTTCTATTTCTGGTAATTTCAACACTCCACTTATTCAGTTTTATGGTGCAGACAATGTTACAATTGACGGAAGACTTAATTCATCAGGTTCATCAATTGATTTGACAATAGTAAACTCAAATACCGGAACCTTTTCATCTGCAATTAAATATTTAAACTCCGCCGAAAATAATATTGTCAAATATTGTACAATAAAGTCATCTTGTTACAGTAATGGAGTTGGAGCTATTAATTTTACTTCTTCAAATATAGGAAATGGAAACGACAACAATATTGTTGAATATTGCAATATCACAAATGCTGGGGGCAACCGACCACTAAATGCAATTTTCACATCAGGAGGATCTGGCCGCGAAAATAGTGGGAATATTATCCGTAACAATAATATTTATGATATTTTAAGCCCAAATGGAAGCTCGAATGGGATTAATATTTCATATTTATCAACCGACTGGACAATATCAGAGAATAATTTTTACGAAACAACAACAATTATTCCGACAGCTGCTCATAGATATTATGCAATCATGTGTAATACTGGAACAAACACCATTACAGGCAATTATATAGGAGGTAGCGAAGCTTTATGTGGTGGTTCAGCTATGACAATAAACGCCAATACAACACACTATTTTTGTGGTATATTTATAAATGGAGGTAGTTCTAGTCCAGCAGTAGTTGAAAACAACACAATTTCCAACATCAATTACACTAGCGTAGAGGATAATCCGTGGGATGGCATTTTCGTAAACTCAGGTATGGTTAATGTTATTGGAAACACAATAGGTAATACAACAGGCAACGGTTCAATAACTGTAACAACTCCTTTAGCATCTGCAACTGCTACCATTTCGGGTGGAGTGGTTACTGCAATAAATCTTAATGGTGGCGGAAGTGGTTATACTACAGCACCACTAATTACATTTTCAGTTTCTGGAAGTTCTATTCCAGCAACGGCTACAGCAAATATCGTAGGTGGTATTGTTACAAGCATAACACTTGACAGTGGCGGGAGTGGATATACAGGTGCTCCAAATGTGGTTTTTGATGCTCAATCAAATAATTACTCCACTTCGCACGGTATCCTAAATGCTAGTGCCTCAACTGTAAACATCACTGGTAATAATATTGGATCAATTACAACTATTGGTTCGAGCACTTATTCTCATGGCTTCGAATCAATTTATTTAAGAGGAGTTGCTGGAAATATTACAGTTAACAACAATCTAGTAGGAAGTTTAAGCACCCCTAACAGCATCCAAACGAGCTCCACAGCTCAATCAGCAATACAAAAACAAGATGTTTACGGAATTTATAGCTCAAATTTGGGGAATACAATAATTAGAGGTAACACCGTAGCTAATTTACACAATGCTTACACAGGAACAAATTCAGGATCTAGAGCTCGAGGTATCTCAACAATTTCAGGCGCAAATACCATCGAAAATAATACTGTTCGAAATATCTCCTCTGCAAGTTCTCAATCTGCAACAAAGTCCGCTGCAACAGTAATTGGGATTTCTCAGACATCGAATACCGCTGGTCTTACCCAAACTGTAAAGGGAAATACTGTTTATAATTTGTCTAGTACTAATACAACAGCAAGAGTAGATATATATGGCATTTATTGGTCTGGACCAGTTTCAGGAACGAATTTAGTTACTGGAAATTTTATTCACAGTATTTCATTTGCATCGTCAAATGTATTATGTGATATGGATGGAATTGTATTGTACAATGGCTTAACAACTTGCTCAAATAATATTGTAAACTTAGGGACTGGAATAACTACAGGTTACAAAATTAATGGAATATGGGACGATGGCAGTGCAACTGGTAATTG
>CAZOHR010000096.1:0-1241 GCA_964579045.1 uncultured Bacteroidales bacterium
CCAATGAAAGTATTTTTAAGATTCTTTACACTAATATTACTAATTCTTGTAGGTGTAGCATTTGTAAGTGGCCCTGCTAAATTACTTGCAGGTATTACAAATGGTGGATTTTCAATCTGGCTGTATGTTATTTTTGCTTATTATATTATTGCTACACTTTTTCCAATCGACAAAATTATCGGACGAATATACCCATTTTTTGGAGCTGTTTTGTTGATTATGGCTGTGATGATATTTTCGTCTATGATTTTCAAGGATTTTAACGGCAGTTTAAATTTGCATGAACTAGGATTAAGCGATTTTAAAAACTTTCATCGTAACCCAGAGGTTAATTATCTTTATCCAATGATGTTTATTCTTGTTTCATGCGGTGCTATATCGGGATTCCATTCTACTCAGTCACCAATGATGGCCAGATGCTTAAAGAATGAAAAACAGGCAAGATTCGCATTTTATGGAGCAATGATAGCCGAAGGAATTGTTACAATGATTTGGGCAACTGCTGCAATGAACTATTTTGGTGATGTTGATGGTTTAAATTATACTTTGACAAATCCAACACACGACCCAGCATGGATTGTTAATGAAATATGTAATACTTGGCTAGGCAAAACAGGTGCAATAATTGCAATTATTGGAGTTGTTGCCTGTCCAATAACTACCGGAGATACCGCATATAGAAGTGCTAGGCTAACAATTGCAGATGCCTTGAACATCAATCAGAAAAGCATGAAAAATAGACTGTTAGTTTCGATACCAATGTTTATTGTTGGATTCATACTTACATTCTTCTTAAGTTCACAATTTGCAACTTTGTGGAAATTTGTGGGAATCTCAAATCAAATATTAGCAGCAATTACTCTATGGACTATCGCCATGTATTTTGCTGTGAACAAGAAGAATCATCTAATGATTTCGATTCCTGCATTTATTCTTACTGCAATATGTTTCACATATATTTTTATTGCTCCAGCAAAAACAGGCGGTTTTGGCATTCCTGCAAATGTGTCATATTCGTTGGGTATAGCAATGTCGGTGCTTACAGCCATTCTTTGGTTTTTGTATATGCGAAAGAAAAAATAGAAAATTTGAATATTTTTAAGAAATTCCTTAGTTTTTTAGTGATTATGTCAAAACTAGATTTTTTTAGTTGGTACTTCGACACCCACAGGCTCTCGTTAGTGGCCGCTCAGGAACCATAGTTGGTAGTGGTAGTTGGTAGTGTGGTTTTTCATCCCGAA
>CAZOHR010000096.1:1251-11567 GCA_964579045.1 uncultured Bacteroidales bacterium
AGGAAGAAATTGCTTCGCAGTTTTTCTTTAACGAGTCTATTAAAATTACTGATTGCATTATTATAAAATACATCATGCAATTTCTATTTTAACGGGATAGCCGCTATCGCTAATTGGAATTTAATTTTTGTTAAAAAAGAAGAATCTCAATTTTACTAAATTCACCGCGGTGGAACCGACCACTGACCACAGACCACCGACCACATTTGCTGCGGCGGAATATAATTATACCAGCGACCTAAATAAATACAAAATTCCTTAATTATTCCAGTAGTTTTTATAGTAATTTTCCTGTCGAAAAAGTGGTGAAACTCTTTTTTTTTAGTCTTTTACAACGATTTTAGACAGTTATTTGTCTTGTAAGAAAATTTTCAGTATCTTTATAGTCAAATAATTAGGCCAAATTACAATGAAAAATAATTTAAAGTATCTTTCTGCTATTGTTTTATTTAGCTTAGTCTTTGCCCCATCGGTCTTTGGACAATACGAGTATATCGAAAACAAAGGTCAATGGCAAGAAAATGTTTTATACAAACTTAACCTCAACAATGGTGCATTATTCTTAGAGAAAAACTGCATTACTTATAACTTTATTGATCCCGAAGGATTGCATTATTCAACTGCTCATCATGGTGCCGAAACCGGTACCAACTCTTTTATGAAAGCAGCTCATGCCTATAAAGTTTATTTCAGAGGGGCAAATAAAGAACCAGAGGTTTTTGCCCAAAATCCTTCCGACGATTATGTTAATTATTATATTGGCAAAGATCAATCAAAGTGGGCCTCTTATGTTAAAAAATACAGCAAAATTAACTACAAAGACCTTTATCCATCAATAGATCTGGAATACTACTCAAGTGATTTTGGGATTAAATATGATTTTGTAGTTCATCCAGGCGGGGATATTACAAATATAGATTTAGAATATTCTGGCGCAGACATGTTGTTTGTTGAAAATGGGAATTTGGTTATCAGTACAACTGTAAACGTGTTGAGAGAGCAAAAACCATACGCATATCAGATAATTGGAGATGATACTGTCGAAGTAGCGTGTAATTATTCATTAAAGAAAAATAGACTGGGTTTTGAATTCCCTCAATCTTATGATAATTCAAAAGATCTCATTATTGACCCATCTTTGGTTTTTTCAACCTATACAGGTTCTACCGGTGATAATTGGGGTTTTACGGCTACTTGGGATTATGAAGACAATGTCTATTCTGGTGGAATTGTTTTTGCGGTTGGTTATCCAACCACTGTTGGTGCATATCAAGTTAGTTTTGCTGGGGGAACAGCACCTATTCCTGGAAGCACTTACTATGCTGATGGCTGCGATGTAGGTATTATTAAGTATAATCCAACTGGAACACAAAGATTATTTGCAACTTATCTCGGTGGAGAGGAAGGACAGGAAATGCCTCACAGCCTCGTTGTTAATGAACTTAATGAGTTAGTTATTATGGGAACCACTGGGTCTCCCGATTTTCCAGTAACTACAGGTGCATATCAAACATTTTTTGCGGGTGGAGATAGTATTATTTATGATAATGTTATTGCTTTTAGCGATGGTGTTGATGTGTTTGTCTCAAAGTTAAATGAAGATGGTACTCAATTGTTAGGAAGTACATACGCTGGAGGTAATGGTAATGACGGTTTGAATTTTAAAATGAGCTATACCCTTGGTGATCCAATTTCTGGTATCCATTATGTCGAAATGCATGGAAATGATTCATTATATTTTAATTATGGAGATGGCGCTAGAGGAGAGGTTATTGTTGATAATAAGAATATGATTTACGTTGGGACTAATACCTTCTCAAGTGATTTTCCAAGTGGAATAAATCCTGGCTACCAAACTGCCAGTGGGGGCGGGCAGGATGGAATTGTTTTTAAATTCAATGCATCCTTAACTCAGATGTTGTGGAGCTCGTACCTAGGCGGAAATCTTGATGATGCTATCTTTAGCCTTGGTCTTTCTAATACAGAAGAGGTTTTAGTAGCGGGTGGTACTGTCTCCCATAATTTTCCGGTCACTCCAGGCTCATATAATACTGTTCATAATGGTGGAAGCACCGATGCATTTGTGTCCAAACTAAATATGGATGGAAATAATCTGATTGCTTCAACATATTTCGGTACCAATGTTTATGATAATGCTTTCTTTGTGCGAACTGACAGATATGATAATGTATTTATCACTGGACAGACAAAATCGACCGGCATGAGTTTAATTGAAAATGCTGATTATTCTGTTCCCAATAGCGGCCAATTTATTACTAAATTTGAACCTGATCTTAGTAATACAGTTTGGTCAACAAAGTTTGGTTCTGGCAATGGACGTCCAAATATTTCGATTACTGCATTCGCTGTTGATGTTTGTGATAGAGTGTACTTGTCGGGTTGGGGAAGAGAATGGGTTTATTCATATTATAATGCTCAGGGGAGCTATTATCAATGGACGGATCAATATGGTACAAAAGGAATGCCTGTCACACCAGATGCAATCCAAACAACAACAGATGGTCAGGATTTCTATGTATTGGTTCTTAGCGAAGATGCTAGTTCGCTCGAATATGCCAGTTTCTTTGGCGAAGTGCATTATCCAAGTTGCGGGTATTCTGGTCACGACCATGTTGATGGAGGCACTAGCCGTTTTGATAAAAAAGGACATATAATTCAGTCTGTTTGCGCAAGTTGTGGAGGTTGTCAGCAATTTCCTACTGCTCCAATACCAAATGTTTGGTCAAATACAAATGATGCTACCAACTGCAATAATGCCGTTTTTAAAATTAGAATTATTGAAAATCTTGCCGAAGCGAATTTTGACCCAGAGCCTGTTGGTTGTGCTCCATATACTGTAACTTTTAATAATACATCTCAAGGATCTTCCTTCTTATGGAATTTTGGAGATGGAACTCCTAATTCGGCAGCAACCAATCCTTCTCACACATACACCGAAGGGGGAACTTATACAGTTAGTCTTATTGTTGGCGATCCTTTAAGCTGTAATTTTTACGATACTATTATGCGCGAAATAGTTGTAATAGAACCAGGTGAAAATTTTCTTGATGATATTCAGATTTGTCCTGGGCAGAGTACAATTATTGGACCTCTAGGTTCTTATCCTGCAGGTACTGGTTTTTCATGGGTAACAGGAACTAATCTGAGTAATTACAGCATTCAAAATCCAGTAGCCAGCCCATCACAGACCACAGATTATCTGCTCGTTGCTACAAACGTATGCGTGGATAGTGTTTGGCAAACAGTTGTAGTTTATGAACCGGATTTTGATATAAATGTTTTTTCAGACACTACAATATGCCCTGGAGGTACTGCACATCTTTTTGCGAATAGTGTTGGCGATGTCGATACTTGGGAATGGTCGAGTAGTCCATCTTTTACAACTATTCTCTCAACAACGCAGGTTTTAAATGCATCTCCAACAAATAATACTATCTATTATGTGCGTGCTCGTGAAGAAATCTGTAATACATATATTATAGAAAGTGTTTTAGTCGATTTGCATACTTTTAATTACAGCATTGTCCCTGACCAACTAATATGTCCTGGAAATACAACAAATCTTACAGTTACAAATCAGAATTCTTCTGATGCTTTAACTTATAGCTGGCAGCCAGTAGGTCAGATTATTAGTGGAGCAACTACAAATTCTCCTTTGGTGGGACCTGCAGTAACAACTACTTATTATGTTACAATCACCAGCGAAATTGGATGTACTACTACAAATGATGTGACAGTAAATATCGATAACGTTTCATTTGGACCACCACAAACAACTGATAATCTTTGTTTTGGTCATTGTACTGGCACCGCAACAGTTAGTGCAACAGGTATGCCTTCATTCACATATATTTGGAGTAACGATAATAGCGGTTCTACTGTTAGTAATTTGTGTGCAGGAACTTATACTGTTACTGTAACAGATGGAAATAGCTGTACTGCTGAAACAATAGTTACAATTGATCAGCCTACGCAGATTATGGCTGAATTTATTAATGTTGTTAATCCTCAGTGTGATGGGATTGGCTATGGTTCTGCTACTGTTAGTCCAACTGGAGGAACTCCACCATACTCATATTTATGGAATTTTGGCAATAATACAGCTACTAATAATCAATGTCTTGTTGGAAATAATTCTGTTACAATTACCGATGCTAATGATTGTGAGATTGTAGAATCGATTTATATGCCTTCACCTTCGACTTTGACATCCCTGATATCTGATTCGGAAATGGTATCGTGTAATGGTCGCTGCGACGGAAGTATCTCAGTCTCTGTTTCACTAGGATTACCTCCTTATACATATAATTGGTCAAATGGAGAACACACAGCAACTATCGACCTATTGTGTGCCGGTCAGTATTGGGTTACTATTATCGATGCTGAAAATTGTGTTAATCATCAGTATCTATACATAACAGAGCCTCAACCTTTGGTTACACAAGTCTTAGTTGCTGATCCAATAAAATGTTTTGGCCAAAGTGGAAATCTTAACTCTCAAACAAGTGGTGGCACTTTTCCATATACATTTCTATGGTCCGATGGCTCTTCCTCTGATGATCTTTTAAGCGTTGTAGAAGGTTCTTATCAGATTACAGTTACAGATGCACATAGTTGCACTGCTACATCAACAGTAAGTATTTCTCAACCACCACAATTGCTCATGGATACAACAATACGAAATATGTTATGTAATCGTGTTTGTAATGGACAGATTCTGACTTTTGCTGATGGTGGAACTCCTCCTTATGTCTATAATTGGTCAAATCAAACTCATCAAGCCAACGCACTTAACTTATGTGCTGGCGATTACGAACTAATTATGCACGATGCTAATAACTGCGAGATTGTTCAGGATTTTACCATTGTGAATTTAGGCTATGTTCCAGACCTTGATGCAAGTGCAAGTATTTACGAAATATTTGAAGGTGAAAATGTTGCTTTACTTGCTTACTCATCTCAAACTGGTACTTATTCTTGGGATAATTCGTCGCTTCTAAATGATGACGATATTCCAAACCCGATAGCCACTCCTGTTGATAGTACAACATTTGAAGTTATTTTCAGAGATGAAAATGGTTGTACAAACAGAGATACTGTGTTTATTAAAGTGAAAGAGGTGATTTGTGGTGATCCTTACATATTTGTTCCTAATGCATTTACACCCAATGCCGATGGTAATAATGACTACTTTAAACCATATTATCCACTTACTCTTGTAACAGAAGTGTATTTTGCAATTTTCGACCGTTGGGGAGCTGTGATTTATGAAACAACTGATCTTGATGGTCAAGGTTGGGATGGAACATATAAGGGAGAGAAAATAGCTACAGATGTCTATGTTTATATGCTAAATGCAAGGTGCATTAATGGAGAAGAATACAAGCATACTGGAAATGTGACGCTTCTGAGATAGGTAACTCTCTTTCTTCTTGCATAGTTCAAAAAAATAATAGTTTAGGAATAGGAAAATTCTAAACCACATCCATATTTCAGTTTTGATAAATTGATTAAATTCACTATTTTTGCACCCTTATTTTTTAATCAATATTTATGGAATTAGCTGCAAAATACGAATCGGGAGCGATTGAGAAGAAATGGAACCAGTATTGGTTGGATAAAAAGTATTTTCATTCAGTGCCTGATGATAGAGAGCCTTACGTAAATGTAATACCTCCACCAAATGTTACAGGAGTATTGCATATGGGACACATGTTGAATAATACTATTCAGGATGTTCTTGTGCGACGTGCACGTATGCTCGGAAAGAATGCAGTTTGGGTTCCGGGTACCGACCATGCTTCTATTGCTACAGAGGCAAGAGTTGTAGCTAAACTTAAAGCCGAAGGTATTGATAAAAGCTCACTTACAAGAGACGAATTTCTGAAACATGCTTGGGTATGGAAAGAAAAACATGGTGGGATTATCCTCGATCAGCTTAAAAAGCTTGGTGCATCATGCGATTGGGACAGAACTTGTTTTACAATGGACGAAATACGCTCAGATTCTGTAATCCGCGTGTTTGTTGACTTATTTGATAAAGGTTTGATTTACCGTGGAGTTAGAATGGTAAACTGGGACCCAGAAGCAAAAACTGCTGTTTCAGACGAAGAGGTAATCTATACTGAAGAAAATAGTAAATTATTTTACGTAAAATATCAAATTGATGGCGAAAATGGATACGTAACTATTGCAACTACAAGACCTGAGACAATCTTAGGCGATACTGCTGTATGTGTTAATCCAAACGACCCACGATTTACTCACCTAAAAGGTAAAAGCGTTATAGTTCCAATGGTTAATAGAGTTGTTCCTATTGTCTTCGACGAATATGTGGATATGGAATTTGGAACCGGCTGCCTTAAAATTACTCCTGCTCATGACGTTAATGACTATGAAATAGGAATAAAACACAATTTGCAGAGTATCGATATCTTTAACGATAATGGTACTTTGTCAGAAGCTGCATCATTATTTGTTGGCGTTGATAGATTTAAAGCACGTGATCTTGCTGTTGAAGAGTTGGAAAAACTTGGACTAATCGAAAAAATCGAAGATTACAATAATAAAATAGGACGATCAGAGAGAACAAGTGCGATTATTGAACCAAAACTTTCGATGCAGTGGTTCTTGAAGATGGAAAATCTTGTAAAGCCTGCTATTGCTGCTGTTGAGAATGGCGATGTTAATATTATACCTGCAAAATACAAAAATACTTACAGCCATTGGATGGAGAATGTAAGAGATTGGTGTATCAGCCGCCAATTGTGGTGGGGGCACAGAATTCCCGCATATTATCTGCCAAATTCAAACGAGTATGTTGTTGCTGAGAATGCAAATCAAGCTGTTGAGATTGCAAGACAAAAAACTGGGAATAACTCGTTGACAATAAACGATTTGCGACAGGATGAAGATGTTTTGGATACATGGTTCTCATCTTGGTTATGGCCAGTTTCGGTTTTTGATGGTATTATGAATCCCGAAAATCCTGAATTCAAGTATTATTATCCAACAAATGATTTGGTTACAGCTCCCGAAATTCTATTTTTCTGGGTGGCTAGAATGATCATTGCTGGCTATGAATACACTGACAAAAAACCATTTTCAAATGTTTATCTTCATGGTATAGTTCGCGATAAACAAAGACGCAAAATGTCAAAATCGCTTGGTAATTCTCCTGATCCACTAGACCTAATTGATTCTTATGGTGCTGACGGTGTTCGTGTAGGAATGTTGCTTTGCGCTCCTGCTGGAGGCGATTTGTTATATGATGATTCATTACCTGAACAAGGAAGAAACTTTGCTAATAAAATCTGGAATGCCTTCCGACTTGTACAAAATTGGGAAGTTGATGATTCAATTCCACAGCCAGAACACTCGAAATCGGCAATTGAGTGGTTTGAAGCAAAACTCAATGAAACTATTACTCAAATAAATCAACAGTTTGATACTTTTAGATTGTCAGAGTCACTCATGACTGTATATAAACTGTTCTGGGATGACTTTTCAGCTTGGTATCTTGAAATTATAAAACCAGAATATCAAAAACCAATTGACAAAGTTACTTATAATCAGACATTAGAATTCTTTAAAAAATTATCTCTGCTAATCTCTCCGTTTATGCCATTTATAACCGAAGAGTTATGGCAATTCCTGAAAAATGATAGTGATGTAGAATCTATTGTTATTGCAAAATGGCCTGTAAGTGGTGCCGAAAATGCTTCAATTACTGCTGCATTTGAAGATTGCATGCAGATTGTTGCAAGCGCCAGAACTGTTCGACAAGAAAAAAATATTCCTCAGCGCGACAAACTCAGCATGAACATCATTAAACATGGTGACTATAATGGCTATTTTGATTCTGTGGTAAAGAAATTGTGCAATCTCGAAGGCATCGTTTTTATTGAATCAAAACCTGATTTGGCTGCTGGTTTTATTGTTAAAGCTCATGAATATTTTATTCCACTTGGTAGTTTAATTAATAAAGAAGAAGAAATTAAGAAACTTCAGGAAGAATTAAAATATACCGAAGGTTTCCTAAAATCTGTTTCAGCTAAACTTAGTAACGAAAAGTTCGTTGCCAATGCACCTGCTCAAGTAATAGATGCCGAACGCAAAAAGATGGCCGATGCCGAAGCTAAAATTGCAATTTTAAACGAACAAATTGCTGGCTTCAAAGCATAGTTCTTTGTTGTGGGTGCTGGTATAACTAGTATCTATACACTTGAATTTATTTTATTCTGGTAAGGAAATTTGTTTACACTACAGCAAGCTCTCCACCCTCTTTACCACATTAAAATATAGCGGGATGTTATAAAATTGTCCGGAGTTTTCGAGATTTCGCGGAGAATATCTTATTTGAAGTTTTGGATTGTATTTATCTACATAGCTTTTTAAACTTTTAAGATTCTTGCTAGAGCCAGATTTTACCTCAATTGGGATAATGTTTTCTTTAATACTAATTATAAAGTCTATTTCGGCATCGCTGTTTGATGTCCAGTAGAAGAGCTCCTTCTGCCCACAACTGCTTAGTCTTTGCGCAACATAATTTTCGGTGAATGCTCCATTATACTTTAGAAATAGCTCTGTTGGATTAATTAAAATCTCCGATGATAAATTAAGCATTGCTCCCAATATGCCAGTATCAACAAGGTAAATTTTGAACTTGCTTTTATCACTGTATCCTGCTAATGGGAGTTCTGGTTTTGTAAGATTGTTTGAAATATAAATTAAACCGGCATTTTTCAACCATTCAATTGTCGATTCCCATGTGGCAGAACGTGCGCCTTTTAGAATATCGCTATATTTGAACTTCTTATTTTCCTTGGCTAATTGTGTTGGTATTGATCGCCACATTTCCGAGGTTTTAATTGCCTGTTCCTCTGATGAATATTTTGAAAAATCGCGCTGATATGACATTAGAATTTCATTTTGTATTGCTCGTACTTTTCTAACGTCCTTGGCTTCGCACCATGCTTTCACTACTTCTGGCATGCCTCCAGTAAACATGTAAATGCGCATCATTTCAATTAGTTTGTTGTGTACTGGCTCAGGAAATTTTTCAGTACGCAACGGATTCTGCAATTCCTGACAAAGTAAATCTTCTCCTATAGCAAGTAGGAATTCTTCAAAATCCATCGGAAACATATCGAGGAATGAAACGTTTCCAACCGGGAATGATGTGTCTCCTGCAATACTAACACCTAATAAGGAGCCTGCTGCGATAACAAAATACTCTGGGGCTTCTTCGTTAAAGTATTTAAGTGAAGTTATTGCTCTTGGTACTGCTTGTATCTCATCAAAGAATAGAAGTGTAGATTCTGGTTCAATCTTTTTCCCTACATATAAACTGAGATCATCAATAATCTTATAAGGATTAAGACTTCCTTTGAAAATTTCTTCTAACTCAGAATCTCGTTCAAAATTAATTCTGATATAGTTTTTAAATTCACTTTTGCCAAAATTGCCAATAAGCCAAGTCTTTCCTACTTGACGAGCCCCTTGCAATAGTAGTGGTTTTCGTCGGTTCGAATTCTTCCATTCTAATAAGTCATTATAAGCTTTTCGTATCATTTCTCTATTTGCTTAATTCAATTATTTTGCAATATACACATTTATCTCCAAAAAAGTGTTGCAAAATTAAAAATTATCTCCAAAAAAGTGTAAATAAATGAAAAATCATCTCCCAAAAAGTGTAAATATATCACAAATCATCTCCAAAAAAGTGTAAATATATCACAAATCATCTCCAAGAATGTGTAATAAAGTTTAAAAATCAACTCCAAAAAAGTGTAAATATGTCACAAATTATCTCCAAAAAAGTGTTATTAAAACAATTTAAATTAGCTCAAAGCCTCTAGGTGTTGATTTTGTATGATAATGTCAAAGCTATGTGATATGTGTGATGCGCGTCTTTTTATTGCTCTGCTTTTGATTTTAGCTTGTGTAATGAGAGCATTAAATATGCTGAAAGCTATAATGAAAAAAGGCCAGAAACAAATCCGACCTTTTTAAGATATTTTGAAATACACTTTTTCCACAAGTGTGTTTGCATTAAATTACAAGACTTATTTTCTAATTTCCTTAAATGCTTTTTCTATTGTTGCAGCGATTTGTTCATGCAAATCGTTTTCATCTTGATCGCCATTGAAAGAAACCATAATATTTTGTTGCTTATAGAAATCGTTAATCTTACAGGTACGCTGCTCAAAAACTTCGAGGCGATGAATTATAGTTTCTGGGTTCATGTCGTATGTTCTGGCTCTATCTGTTTTTGATCGGGCAGTAAGTCGCTT
>CAZOHR010000097.1:0-11558 GCA_964579045.1 uncultured Bacteroidales bacterium
TTGCGGCTGCACCTGTAAAGGATGATTGTGCACCAGAGGCATTTGCAATATACTCTGCATTTACGATTGCAGACCCACCACCACTAGTTGCAGTACGTGCCTCAGGAGAGTAGATGCCTACCTTGTCGCCCGCAACCCAAGAGGTTACATTTCCGCTAAGGGTTGACTTCAGTCCGGATCTTGCATCCTCGCCAGTAACTTTTATCAAACCAGCTGATGCAGCTTGTTCTGGTTGCTTAACGGCAACGTCTTCCTTGGTACAGGAAGTAATAGACAATACAAAAAGCATTGAAAGGGCCAATGCAAGTTTGTTTAAAAAAGTATAGCTTTTCATTTTTAATTTCTTTAGTTCATTAATAATTACCAAGGTGTTTCCTCAAAATCTCCTGCTGAATCGGCAAAACCTTTTTCGACTTCTATTTCAAGGATTTCGATGTGGGGTGGCTCGTAAGAGTTGACAGTTTGCGGTAAATCTACGCATCGTCTAGGCACAAGTTCTTTCATTGGATTAAAATTATTTTTAACAAACTTTATACAAATGTAGATAAACTTTTTGAATATTCAAATCTTCAGGATAAATTTCTTCACTATTTTACCAGACAGTGCAATGTGGAAGGGAGAAAAGCATTTTTGTTTCTTTTGAAAGAATCATGAAACGTTAAAATTGATCTCAAACGAGAATATAGGAGTTGAAATTCATGATCTAGATCAGGTTTCAATTAATCTGGCCTTATTCTCCGAATCTATCAAGTTTCTTGCATCTATGAAAATCAAAAATCTAAATTTAAGGACTCCAGGGGTACCAGGAAGAACATTTAGAAGAATCAGAATCTAAAATTAGTTCCATATTATATGATTTCGGCATCTGGTTGAAGATAATGCTCAATCAAGTGCTGTGTTTCTTCTATATGACCTTTCGACGATGCTCCAAACAAAACTGATTCTATTCTATGAAATCTACCAAGATATTCCATAGCTTCTTTAGGCCTCAAAGCTCCGGCAGCCAAAACCTGCATGGCAATAGGACGGAATTGTTTTTCATTTAGGTATTTTTCATAAATTTCTATCCCGCCGCTCATTCGAAATCCGATTTTATTGATTGAACTACAAATAATTGGATTCTCAATCCCTACAGAATACAATGCATCCAGTAGCGCTGGAAGGTTCATAGTGATGTATCCTGGTTCGGCATTGTATCTTTTACGGATATATACATCGTATTCTTTAAATACTTCATACATTTTTAATCCTAAAATCATATCGGTCAAGACATTCTGGATGAAAATAACCGGAGTATTAATCCCTCTGAACATCTTCATCTCGGAATCAATCAGTAATTCCATCAATCCGATAAAGTCTTTTCTCAAAAAAGCTAAGCCACCTTTGGCAAAAGTACTGAATGGATTTCCTGGTAAATATTGTTTGATTGTGCCCATAATGCCCAGTTCGGTTACTGCATTGGCATATTTGTGCGCGTAAGGCATACAGGGATAGATATTGAAGTTTTTATACCTTGAGGGGTGCGCTCGCATATGTTCGCAGATACTGGCAATACGGTCATGTGTAGTGCACATAAAGGTATTAATACCCAAATCAATAGCCTGATCGATCACTCTAATAATTTCTGCATTATCTTTAAACCGGATTGACTGAGCACGTGCTTTTTCGTCCGATGCGTGGTTAACTGCAAAAAACTGGTTGTCGCCGAATATTACTTTGTCCATGAATTACTGTTTTTTTGAATCTGCAATCATCATTTCAATCACTTTGTCGGTATATAGTCCACTCTCAAAGGAGTTGTAAGTTGCCTGCTTTTTGTTAATGATGCAATCAACAAAATGATCGATTTGGGCACTATATTCTTCACCGCGAAGGTAAAAGTCAACTGGTATGGCTAATTCGGTGATGTATTTTGTCGTCCATCCTCTATCAAGTCCTTCTTTTTTGACTGGTTCTTTCAGGAAGATTTTAATTTCCGTAGCATCACAAATTATCTTTCCGTTCTTACCTATAACCGTAAGAGAAGTTGCCATTTTACGGTATGTCTCATCACTCCAGTTCACTGCCAATTGTCCACTCAGTCCATTGGCCAGAATCAATGAAGAATATATTGCGTCTTCTACCCCATTAGAATAAATGCTTTTTAAAAGGGTGCCGGATGTCTTTACCGGACGATCAATAATTTCCTGAATCAGATTAATCACATGGGATGCATAATCGTTTAAGCAACCCCCACCTTCTTCGGGTTTCGAGCGCCATGTCCCGCCCTTCTCTTTGGTGACTACCGGGCCATAAGCCTCGCCCATAAAATGAACCAGAGTACCTAACACACCCGCATTGAGCAACCGTTTGAGCTCCCTAAAGGTGCCGATAAAATGATTATGATATCCTACCTGATTTATCAGCCACTTGCTGGCGGCGAGATTAACCAGAACTTCACCTTCCAGGCTGGTTAGACTGAAAGGTTTTTCACAAAACACATGAAGCCCCTTTTCCAATGCATATTTTACCATAGGATAATGAAACCGGGTTGGTGTAGCAACCAAGGCAAAGTCCAACGACTCTTTATCGATCATCTCTTTGTAATCGCTATAGGTATTTGCCTGGGTGAATTTCTTAAAGGCATCCAATACCAAAGAAGAGTTATCACAAACGGCTACCATCTCCACACTGGCATGGGCACTTACAATAGCAGCATGGGAAAGCCCCATTTTACCCAAGCCTATTATTGCTCCTTTGATCATATTTTGTCAATTATTAAAAATATCTATGTATTGATCTGCTATTCTATCCCAGTTAAACCTATCAATAATATCCTGCTGACCAGCCAAAGCCATTAAGGATAATTCATTGTAATTTTCCAATGCTTTTCTCATGGCAATTAAAAGGGAACTACTATTTCCTGATTCAAACACTATTGCATTTTCTTTGGTGATAAATGTATTCTCCTGGATATCGCTGCAAATCAGTGGGGTTCCTAAACCCATTACTGTAAGAATTGCTGGCGAAAGTCCTTCAATTAACGATGGCTGAATATAGGCGTATGCATGTTTCATCAGAATATTGGTTTCTTCACCATAGATGTAACCTGGGAAAATGATCCTTTTATCTTTCGTGCTTTTTATTTGCTCCTCGTAACTATTGGGATTAGGTGAACCGCCAATCAAGACCAGTTTTTTGGTAGTAGTTATTTTTTCAAAAGCATCAGTCATAAGATGCAAACCTTTATCTGGAATAAAACGACCGACAAACAGAAAGTACTCTTTCTTGATTAATCCCAATCTTTCTAAAACGCGGGTATCATCCGAAGGTATTGGTACCTCACAACCATAAGGTATTAATGCAAATGACTTTTTGTATCTATACTCAAAATAATCTCTGGTAAATATGTTGTCGAAAACAACTTTATTGGGAACAGAAGAGGTGAGAAAGTTGGATAATCGATAAAATAATTTAGCATACCAAGGCCATTTATCACGTTTCCAATCCATTGCAAATTGAGTGATTATAACTTTTTTACCTGCAAGCCTTAATGGGATCGCCCAAAGACTATTGGCTCCGCTTTGCAAATGAACACAGTCGGCCCGGTTATGAATTATGATATCAAAGGTTGCTTTAAAAGAATGGATAAGAGAATCAAAACCAGCTCTGTTGACTGTTTTTAAGGGTATCAAACTAATTCCATCATAAGTTCGGGGTTGAATAGTTGTATCACCTGGATATATGCGAGTATATGCAACCAGTTGATGTCCCTGTGCAACAATTCTTGGATACAATTCTACTGCAAATTTATCGGAACCTGCACCTCCTGCTTTGGGCGGGATACTCCTAAAACCGCCATAAGCAGCTATTCGCAATGATTTTGGTGCTATCAACTTAAATATCCTTTGTAATAATTTTCAATATATTCTTTTAATGCAACCTTCCAATCGCGCATGAAATTTAATTTTCGGATGTCAAGTTTGGTATTTACCAATCTTTCACAGGGAGGTCTTTCAGCAAAATATTCTTTTTTAAAGTGATCAGAAAAGACAGGGTGAATTTTCACTTTGTTTTCCATACCTAAAATGGATAACATTTCCTGAGCAACTTCCAGGCGGCTGGTAACTCCTTCGCAAACCATGTTATACAAGCCCCAGTATTCCTTTTGAATTAATATTTTTACATTATTGGCAAAATCATGCGTATAAGTCGGTGTACCGTCTTTGTCATTTACAACAAAAAGATCCTTTGTACCATCTTTTAGCTGTTTCATGATTTTCTGAATAAATTTTTTATCCTTCTTTGGTCCCGAACCCATCATCCAGCCGGCACGACAAACTAAATAGCGATGGCAGTTTTCAATGACAAATCTCTCTCCAGCATATTTCGACCTGGCATAATGTCCCAAAGGATTTGGTAGATCCCAATCATCATAAACCTCCTTTTTGCCGTCAAAGATGCCTGCAGTACTAATGTAAAGTAGAGGAATATCTAATTTATTAGCGATATACACTGCATTTTCAACTGCAATCGTATTTGTTGCATAGGTATCTTCAATGTTTTCTTCGCAAAATTCAAGATCAGTGTAGGCACCCAAATGAAAAAGATAATCGGGTTTAAATTCCTGCACATCATTCTTATACATGTCAATATCGCGGAAATCAAGAAACGACAACCAAGCTTCATTTACATCCTTGTCTGTACACTTAATTTCGTAGTCATCCTTGAATTTTTCATAAAAAGCCTCACCAAGCATTCCTCCACAGCCGGTTATGTAGATTTTCTTTTTCATGATCGATCATTTAGTGCTATAAAGTCTTTGCATATCTCCAAATTTTAAATATATTTTTAAATTGCCAAGTTTTAGGTACTTACTAATTTTTGCCAAGAGCTTTTCTAAGAAAGAATTTTTAGCTATTACTGCAACATTCCATAACAACCGTTCAACAGTGAGAGTTCGACCAACACGATCGTGTCTAATTGTTATAAAACCACTCTTTTCTGTTAATTCTCTCAAAGTTTGTTTGGTAAAAAAGAAAAAATGGCCATTGCATCGAATACTTCTTTCTCTATGCTTTAAAAGTTTAAAACTGAGGGTATCATAAGTTGGTGTTTCCATAACAAGCACTCCACCAGGTCGCAAATACTTGTATAGTAATGAAATAAAGTTTGAAGGATCAAGCACATGCTCAATCACATGAAATAAGAAAATTGCATCATATGTGTTCTCTAATAGAGGAGAATCTTCAAGTTTATCGGGTATAAAATCAAAACCAAATAATATTTTTGCCTCATTTCTGCGATGATCAGATGGTTCTATCCCAGTAGTAATCCATCCGGCATTTTGTAATGCATTAAGAAAATATCCCCTTGAACTTCCTATTTCTAAAGCATGGCCTTTTGAATTAAGATGTTTCTCCACGAACTTTAAAGAAGATAAATAGTCATCCACCTGGAGTCTTTCTTTCTGTTCAACCATAAAACTAAAGTGTTCAGTATGGATATCAAAATCGGAAATCTCTTTTTCTTTTTGTGAGCTGCCCTCCCAGTATTCTTGATCTGGATCAATAGTCAATGGAAAGACAAACATTAATCCACAATTCTCACATTGGACAATTTGATTGATTTGTGCTTTATTTTCTTTGAAAAGGATTCTCTTATCGTTTGAACCACAATTGTTACATTTTTTATTGTACTCCATAAAGACGATATAAAGACATCATTATAAAAGTGAGACTTGTTACTATAATGTTATTTGATTCCATCATAAGCGCTAAAAATGCTCAGTGATACTATTTCTTTTCATATCAAAATAAATGTCGATCAACCTTTTGTAGTGAGAACCCTCTGAAAAATTGTTTAAAGCAAAATCTCTTGCATTGAATGACAATTTATTATATTCATTAATAGATAAACTAGCCGCTTTTTGTATCTTTTCTGCTAAATCATTGACATTAGCCATTTCAAAAATAAAACCTGTTTCATTTTCAATAATAAGTTCTGGAATTCCCCCAATCCTGCTTCCGATTACAGGTTTACCATACGAATAACCTTCGACAATCGTCATTGGATTATTCTCATACCATTCGGATGGTACAATAATGAAAGAACTTTCTTCAATTAATATTCTTAGTTCTGAACCAGATTTATAACCTAACATATCAATATTTGTTAACCTTTCATTGGCTATTCTTTTTTTCAAACTTACTTCTAAATTACCAGTCCCTACAACCTTCAATTTAATGTTTGAACTGATTTTTCTAAAAGCTGAAAATAGCGTATTTAATCCTTTTTCACGTGACAATCTGCCAAAAAATAAGAAATACTCTCCCTTATCAAAATTTGGCTTTGTTCTTTCACAACCCGGAAAAAAATTATATAAATGAACAAGTTTATTTTGAATGTCTGATCTTACACTATGCTTCTCTAAGTTAAACTTACTAACTGAAATAATTTTATCATAGTATTTTCGGGGTTTGAATAAATTATTATTTACAAAATACTCCAAATAATTTGCAATACTGTACAAAAGGTTTTTCCTATTGCATCTTTTTAAAACACAGTTTATGGTTGATGAAGAAATGCATGTTTCGCATATATGATTATCCCCATCAATAAAAATGCTTCTTGGACAAAGCATATTATAATCGTGTAAAGTAATACAAATAGGTATTCTGAACTTTCTTAGTACTAGCAAGATTGATGCAGTGAGATTCCCTTTGTATAAATGGATATGGGCTATATCAGGCCTTTCCATCTTAATAAGTTTCCCCAACTTCCTGGATGATTCAAATGAATATAACCACCTTGGCGATTGGATGATTTTTTGAAAAAGTGATTGTTTTAATGGTTCATAGTTCCTTACAAAAGAATCCGCAAATTCTGAGTGTTCATTTTTGTCATTCTTTTGAGAAAATTCAATCACATAATTTCCTCTTTCCCGAAGCAATTGAATAGTATTTAAATAAACAATATCTGCTCCGCCTCGCCTATAATGACAACTATTTATTTGAAGTATTCGCAAAATTACGTTAAAAATTATTGGGTGAATGTTTCTGTCAATTCAAAGATCAAAGGGTCAGTTTTCAAAGATATTGATATTATCCCTTCAAAATCTAATTATCAAATTTTAGCTTTATCTCTAAAGATTTTTTTAACATAAAAGCAATCCAGATTAACAGGACTGGCACAATATAAGAAAAAACACGTGTTTCAGAACTTCCTAAAACATTTCCAGATAAAAAAATCAAAGTGAATAGCAACAAAAATTTAATTGAGAATGGAATCTTTTTCCAATTAAGGTATGTTGGAATCAAACTAAATAGCATGAGTACAACAATAATTCCATTGAATGGCAACCTTATTAAAGAAGTATCTGTTTGAGCACTATAGCTATAAGGCATATTAAAAAGTATTCTTCCTATATTACTGACACAATTTCTACCAAATTTTGCCGGATGATTTTTAATATTATTAATTGCGATTCTTTTGTAAGCGTCATCTTGTTCTACACTTTTGTATTTAAAAAATTCCTCAAAATCTTTTCGATGATTTTTTTTAATCGCTTCCTCACCTCCAGGAATTATAAATTTTTCAATTGATTTAATTTCAAAACTAACATAATTAAACCAACTTCCATATTCATTCTCATAAGGTGTTGTCATCCAATACAAATTGCTGCCCCCATTCGTGCTAAAATAATATAATTTGCCTGTTAATCTATAAGTATAAGAAAAGTATGGCGCTGTTGTTATAAAAGCGATAATTAGCATCATGAATCCTTTCCTGATATCCTCAGAATTCCTGCTAATCATCAAAAGCACACCCATTCCAATCAGCATCAATAAAAGGACATAGGCAAAAGATGCTAATGTCAACGAAAGATATCCAATTGAAAATCCTGCCAGAAATAAGTACTTTTTATATAAAAGTTTACTATCCCGGTCAAAGGCCTTAACAATAAGATAAACTATTAATGCAACTAGAAAAGTTACAAATGTTGTATATCCAATCTCCCTTAGGCGATCAATTGAATTATAATACAGTGCCCAGAACAAACTAAATATTAAAGCAACACGAAAATTAGTGAATCTGATGATTACTTTAAAAATCAAAATAATTGAAAGGTAATAAATTATGGCATTCAGAATTGTAATGGACTCTAAGGGCAATCGCAAATAAACTAATGGCAATATTAATAATGGATAACCAGGGCCGTTTGAGAAATAAATATCAGGTGCAGGAGGAGAAAAATAGCCTTCCAGAAGATTGCTTGCAGATCTCAAATAAATGGCTGCATCCCATTCATCAACGTCAGCTCCAGCCAATAGTACCAAGGCTATATATATAATCAAGAAGGGAGCAAAAAGCAAGAACGGATTTTTAGCAATTATTATTTTAGACATGAAAATATTCGTTTTAGATCTCAAATCAGTGAATGTTAAATGAGAAAATTTTGAAATTTATCAATATTTGGTTGACACAGTTAAATTTACTATAAGTTAAACTACAAACTATTTTTGGTAGATTTGATATGTTTCAAAATAGATGTTCCCAAATGAAATGTCTCGTCAAAATATCTTTTGTTTTGAAGAGACAGAAAACCTAAATTCAAAATTTGAATTGCTGCCAAAAGAACAATTCCACCGACATAAAAAGAATATGGCCTTTGTTTAAAAACATATAGTACAGCCATGGAAAATTTGTCAGTAAATTGAGGATTGCTTTGAACTAAGGGATAAGCTTGAATTGTGTTTATAAAAATCCATCCAATAATATACATTGAGATAATAAGCAATACTAAACCAAGTCCAAGAAAAAATATATAAGGTCTAAAAATGAAACCAGCCATAAGTTCTGAGAAAAAGGTTTTGAGGATTCGCATTCCCGAAGTCCTTTTGACTCCAAGCTCATTTTGTTTAGTCCAATCAAGATGGGCAGGTATTTCAATTATTCTTGCTCTTAGTATCATCGCTTTATATAATATTTCCGGATTTATCTCATAATCTTTGGTCTTTAGATTTAGACTATGCAAGAATTCAGTTTTGTACCCTCTTACCATGCCAGTATATGTATATAGCTTTTCCTGCGCTGCAATTCTCAGGAAGCGATTCACGGATTTACTCAATATTTTTCTCACAAAAGGAACAGCAGTAACTTTTCCTCCTTTCATATATGGAGAAGCAATAACAATATCTGCTTTTGTATCAATCAGCGTATTAAATAGATTTCCAATGTGATAGGTATCATAGCTTAAATCAAGATCCAAAACAATTGTGTATTCCCCTTTTGCATTTGCAAAACCTGTTTTAAGAGCATTTCCCAGGTTCATATTCACAATATGATTGATGACAACAAAATTTTCGTGTTCACTTGCAAATTTTTCAGCTAGCTTTCCTGTACAATCTTGACTTCCATCATTAACAATCAATACTTCCCATGTATAATTTGGTGAAATATTATCTTTTAAGTATCTGAAAATTTTGGTTAGACTTTCGTCTATAATTGCTTCCTCGTTAAAAGCCGGGCAAATAATTGATAAATCTATATGCATGTTCTCTTTGCTTTATTTTTTTCCACTATATTGATAAAAGAGATTGAATGACAGTTTTTTACAACCATTTTCATTGATTATTTCTAACCAGTAATATTATTGGGCTGCTCTTCTGACGTTTCTTTTTCCAGTAAAAAAAGCACCATTTTTTCTGATCGTTTTTTCATTTCTCCACTAGATAAGTGCGGTAACTCTTTCTTCTTAAAATGCAAAGATCAAGTGTTAAGAAATGCCAACTAATGGGAATGCCTTTATTACAGAAATCAAATCCTTTTGTTATTTGCTGTAATTGTGTTATTTAGCCAAATTCACCATTCTTTATCAAAGACGACATTGGTTTAAGACTGTAATTTTTTTCAAGTTTCTTGATTGAATATTTAAACACTTCAACCTTTTTGGAACTGACAATATTCATCCCAGGAAAGAACTTTAAATCTTTAATCTTATCTCCTCCAATAATATCTAAAGGATGAAGCAAAAAACTAGGAGGGGTATTTGTCATATTGCATAAGGAAATGGCAATTCCAAAATAAGTCTTCATTAGTAAATTGGAAAAGCTGTTTAGAAAAATCAAATATGACAAATGAAAAGGCATCTTGAATATTGGCATAGTGGTAACTGGTATTTCAAAAAGCTTCCCTCCACTTTTCAGATCTATAAAGTGCGGTTTTAGAGGTTTAAAACCATCGGTAAATTTGCCAAAAAGTTCATTTCTCAATTTCTTTTCTTCCTTCGTGAGATCCGAAGTCCAGAAGTAATAGGTACGGGCTAATGGGCCAATAAATGTTGGCAAAGAGGAACAATCATAGGTGTATCCCTTTTCAGATAAAACTTCAAATAAAGTTTCACTATAACTAAACCCGGGGCCTCTGAATCCGACTGTTTTTCGTTTGGTGGCCTCAAAAATGGCATCTTCTGCTTTTGTGATTTCTTCAAACAATTCTTCTCTTGTATATTTCTGCAGCCACGATTCGTGGTTGAAAGAATGATTGGCAATTTCATGACCCCGATCTGCAATCATTTGCAGGTAAATTTTATTTTTATCTAATACGGCATCCTGTCCAACCACAAAAAATGTAATTTTCAATTCCAACTCATCCAATAAATCCAAGACATAAGGAACGAAAATATCGAAATAGGATACAAAGTCTTTCCAGGATTTGTTGCCATGAATTTTTAAATATGACCACTGATTATCAAGATCAAGAGATATTGTTGCCTTTTTCTTCTCCATAGGGATTATTCAAAATGTGAATTAACAAATTTCTCGGCGAGTTGAACTGTTTCATTTACATTTAAAGTTCCATTAGTTATCTGGGCTGTATTTAAAATATAAAGACCTTCAACATTAGTTTGTACTTTAGGAAGTTTGTCTGAATAGCCAAGCGTTGAAAGTGGAAAAACATTAAAAGCACGTGCCACAGCACTCGACAATACATCTTCCTTTTCAATTGAAGGATACATTCTTAATAAAGCATTAATAAATTCATCACTTATTTCAGAATCCGTTTTTTCGATAAGCTCACTTGTATGTAAAATATACTTTGGTAAGTAAACAAGGGCATTCCCATTGAAATGCTTTTTATCAACAAGTGCGGACATTTCAATAACGCCAGTAAATGGAACCCAATCATCTGTTATATTTGTCACGTAATAAGGAGTAATAGATTTTTTCAGCAACACGGAAACGCAAATTACACCCAAGTAGGTAAGATTTTGATGTTTAAGTAATTGATCTTCTCCAACATCAGGGCATAATTTTGAAATATGTTTAGAAGGTATTGATATGATGCATTTATCAAAGTATAAATTTTCCCCTTCAATTATCATATCAATCCCCTTTTTGTAGTGAGACTTTAGCATTTTTACAGGTGTTCCAGTACGAATTTCAACACCCAGGTCAATAAGTTTTTCAACTAATACACTCAAAATACGGGCATATCCACCTTCCAAATATCCAAACATTTCCTTTTTTAATCCACTTCTTCTTGCTGCGTACATGCGTTGTATGGTAGACCAAATG
>CAZOHR010000098.1:0-11374 GCA_964579045.1 uncultured Bacteroidales bacterium
ATAAAATTTGCCACAAGCTTTTTTATAACATATGCTATTTTTGCTTGCACTAAAACAGACAAAACATCAACAATTTTGCTGTAGAATCAAGTGTTGTATAGCTTTTCAGTAGCCCCTATTTAAAGTATTCTGATTTTGAGAGTATTGAAATTCACAATAAGTAATTTTATTACTTTTGCCAAAGTCGGATTTATGTTTTTTAGTCAACTAAAAGTACGGCTTTGGGATAAATACTTTTCATACTAATTTAACAATGTCTATACTAAAAAAAGTACCATTTTCATACCCATAATAAATGAAGAACATCTCTTTAATAATACTAAGCGCTTTAATTTCTGCCTCAATTTTGAGTGCACAAAATTCGGAATCCATTGAAGTCAGCATCGTATCTTGGAATATCCAAATGTTACCTAATGGTCCTGCAATTTTTTCTAAATCTTTGCAAAAAAAACAGAAACAGAGAGAACCCGAGATTGTGCAGTTTATTTTGGAAAGCAACTATGATATTATAGTCTTTCAAGAAGTATTTGACATCGAGATAAGAAGAAAGCTAAGACAGCATTTACAAAAAGTTTACCCTTACCAAGTAAGTACAAAGTCGCAGTTTGGACGACTCTCGAGTAATGGAATATTAATAGTAAGTCGAATACCAATTAAATATATTGATCACAAAATTTACAAAAAAGGAGTTGGCGAAGATGGTTGGGCGGCAAAAGGATGCACGCTAATTGAGGCTAAAAAAGACGGTATTGTTTTTCAAATTGCAGGAACTCATTTACAATCTGGTAATTCGGATGCTGCCATTGAACACAGACATTCGCAATACAAAGAAATTTTTGATTTAATTTCTTTGCATAGAAATGACAAAATACCTCTGTTTGTTGTGGGAGATATGAACACAGAAAAAACCGATGAGATAAACTATCCTTATATGTTAAAAACAATTGAAGTTGAAGACTTTCCAATTAACGAAGACGAGCCATATACCGTTGATGGAAATAACTCTTGGAATTCTCACAAAACAGGTATTCAACTCGACTATATCTTTCTGAATAAACGTGGTACTTCAACAACAATTCTACAGCAAAACATAATCAGGCCTAAATTTGAATATAAAAACGCTATTGTTGACTTGGCAGATCATTATGGAGTTGTTGCGAGAGTGAGAATTTCAAATTAGATATAAGGGAGCAATAAAACTAATCCGACACCATTATTCTTCCTCAAATTTTCAATAAAACTGATTATCACAATAAAAGGCTAAAACAAGAGCTTTTTATTTAAAAAACAAGCTAGTTTCGACGTACTATTTACACACAGTAGAAAAAGCATTAAATATTTGTTTGTATCGCATTTAAAATATACCTTCGTAAGTTTTAAACGTTATTGCATTTTAATAGTTAACTAATTATAGATCAGAGACTTAACATGAGTATCGAAATGGAAAATAAGCTAATCAGTTTGGAAAACGAGGCTGAAAACAATGTTCAGAATGAGATTAATAACGAAGTAACTGAAGTTATTTCAGAAAATTCATCTGTAACTGAGCAAGAAATGGAAGCTAATTTGGAAGAAAATTCTACAGAGCAGGAGGAAATTATTGTTGAAGAACCCGAAAATCTGACAGACAATAATGAAAAAACAGAAGTAACGGAAATACCAGCTGAGCCAGAAATAGTTGCTGATCCTGAAACAGTGCAGGAAGAAGTGATTTTTGAAAAGCATGAAGACATTATCTCTGATGAAGAATTAGTTGAACTTACAGCAACAGATTACACTGCTTTAACAAAAGATGAAATTCTTGAGAAATTAAAAAATCTCATCCATGAAACAGATGTTGAAGACTCAAGGAAAGAAATCGAAGCCTTGAAGAATCAATATTACAAAAATCTGAAGCTAGAACACGACAGAATTAAGCAAGAGCTAAAAGATGTTACAGGTGACGAGGCCGAGGTAGAAATGCCAAAGGACGATACTGAAGAATATCTTAAGGAACTAATGGCTGACTATAAGCAGAAAAAATACGAACATGCCCAAAAACAGGAGCATGAGAAACTGCATAACCTTAAGCTAAAAGAAGCAATAATCGAAAAGATTAAAGGTCTAGCCAATAGTGAAGAATCTCTTAATAAGACTTTCATCGAATTTAAAAATCTTCAGCAAGAATGGCAGAGTATTGGTCCTGTTCCAAATACCGATGCTAATAATTTATGGAAAGGGTATCAATTACAGATTGAAAGATTTTATGATCTTGTTAAAATAAATAAAGAATTACGCGACCTCGATTTCAAACGCAATCTTGAACAAAAAGTAGAATTGTGCGAAAAAGCAGAGGAATTGCTTTTAATAACTGATGTAGTAGCTGCTTACAAACAATTACAGGAATATCATGAATTGTGGAAAGAGCTTGGACCAGTTCCATCCGACAAACGTGAAGAAGTTTGGGACAGATTTAGCATGACAAGTAAAAAAATTCGTCAGGCTTATCAGGATCATTTTGAGAAATTGAAAGAAGAAAGATCTGCCAACTATGAGCAAAAAGTTATTCTATGTCAGAAAGCAGAAGCTATTCTAACTGAGAACAATCCTCAAAACGGTAAAGATTGGACCGACTTATCGGAACAGGTACTAGAATTTCAAAAGATTTGGAAAACTATTGGTATGGTTCCTTCAGCAGTAAATAATGAGATTTACGAACAATTTCGCGCTGCCTGCAATAAGTTTTTCGATGCTAAAAAAGAGTTTTTTGGTGTAATAAACGATGAGCTAAACACTAACTTGCAGAAAAAGATTGAACTATGTGTTAATGCAGAGCTTTTGAAAGATAATACCGAATGGAAAAAATCTACCGAAGCGTTTCTCGACATGCAGAGAAAATGGAAAGAGATTGGTGCTGTTCCAAAAAAGAATTCTGATCAAATATGGAAAAGATTTAGAGCAGCCTGCGATCATTTCTTTAATGCAAAATCATCATTCTACTCAAATATTGATGTTGAGCAAAAAGACAATTTGAAGAAAAAAGAAGATCTTATTTTAGAAATCAAAGCATTTGTTCCAAGCGAAAACCAGTCGGACAATATCTCACACGTAAAGGATTTCCAGAGCAGATGGACAGAAATAGGATTTGTGGCTAGTTCTCAAAAAGACAGATTATATGCTGAATTTAGAGCAGCAATAAACGATGTTTTTGGCAAATTAAATCTTAATCGCAATTCACTTGAGATTAGCAACTTTAATTCGAGAGTAGAAACCATGAAAGATAGTGGCTCTCCAGATTCATTATCAAGAGAAAGAAGTAAAGTTCTTCAGAGAATTCAGGAATTGAATACCGAGATATTGCAGATTGAGAATAACATGGGATTTTTCTCTTCAGGATCAGAAAGTATTATCAAGGAATTCTCAAAGAAGATTGAAAGAGCACAAGAAGAAATCAAAACTTTAAAAGAGAAGAAGAAATCCATTGACCTTGCTGAAAGGGAACTTAAAAAGAAGGAAGAAAATAATGATCAAGCTAATTAAAAGTTTAGGCTTCTTAGTAATACTTGCTTTATCAGTAACATCTGCTTATTCTCAAACAGGTGCTATCAAAGGCTTTGTTTATGACAAAGACAATGGAGAGCCATGTATGTTTGCAAATGTTTCGATTCGAGGAACAGGCTTTGGTGCAGCTACCGACATAAATGGATATTTCTCAATTCCAAAAATGCCGGATGGTACATATACAATTGTAATTACTTATGTTAGTTACGACAGTGTAGTAGAGCCATTCACTATTACGAACGGTAAGATTTTCTCAAAAAATTATTACCTTACCAAAGCCGCTTTTGTTCTCGACGAAGCTGTAATCTCTGCCGAGCGCGAAGAAATGCGTTCTCAAACAAGAATTTCAATTGTAAAAGTCTCTCCTACTCAAATCAAGCAATTGCCATCAATTGGCTCGGAACCAGATCTTGCACAATATATGCAAGTTGTCCCAGGAGTTACTTTTACTGGGGATCAAGGAGGACAATTATATATCAGAGGAGGTTCAAATATTCAAAATCTAGTGTTGCTCGATGGAATGACCATTTACAATCCTTTCCATTCTATTGGTTTATTCTCAGTATTTGACTCCGACATTATTAGAAATGCTGATATCTATACAGGCGGTTTTAACTCCGAATATGGAGGAAGAATTTCATCGGTAATGGACATTTCGATGCGAGATGGAAATCCAAATCGTTTTGCTGGAAAGATTTCGGGTAGCACATTTGGTACTAAGTTGTTACTCGAAGGCCCACTTGTTAAATATCAAGAAGGCAAATCAAGTATTTCCTATATTTTATCTGGAAAGACATCATTTTTGGAACAATCTTCTAAATACCTATACACCTATATTAATGATGGCGCAGGGTTACCATTTAACTACACTGACTTATATGCAAAGGTTTCGCTAAACTCCCCCGAAGGCAGTAGAGTTAATTTATTTGGATTTAACTTCTCCGATAATGTAAGCTATCAAGGATTAAGCAATCTTGGTTGGGACTCATACGGACTTGGTGCAAATGTTTCTGTTGTTCCATCTGGCTCTACAGTTATGATTAAAGCCAATTTATCTTATTCAGATTACAATATCAGCTTACAAACTTTGGATAATCTACCAAGCTCAAGCGGCATTAAAGGTTTTAATTTTGGTCTCGACTTCCTATATTTTCTTGGCAAGAACCAATTTGTTTGGGGTATCGAAACTCTTGGATTTAATACCAATTTTAATTTTCACAATTCTGTTGGTCGCCTTATTACTCAGTTTGAAAACACGACCGAACTTGGCACTTATTTTAAGTACAAATTGAATTTAGGAAATCTACTCATTGAGCCTGGTTTAAGAATTCAATATTACGCATCAATGAGTACCGCTTCTCCTGAACCAAGAATTGGAATAAAATATAATATCAGCGAATTCCTTCGTTTTAAGTTGGCGGCAGGAATATATTCTCAAAATCTTGTGGCTGCAAATAGCGACCGCGATGTTGTAAATCTATTTTATGGATTCCTTAGTGGTGATTTAAACATGCCAACAAGTTTTAAGGGCGAAGAGCTGACACATAAACTTCAGAAATCTGAGCATATTATTGCTGGTTTTGAGGTCGATGTTACTAATAAAATTGATTTAAATATCGAAGGTTATCTTAAGAACTTTTCTCAGCTATCGACAATAAATAGAAACAAAGTATATGATGACAATTCCCTAAACAATGACAAACCTGAATATCTGAGAAAAGATTTTCTAATTGAAACAGGCTATTCATATGGTGTAGATTTTCTCGTAAAATACGATCAAAAGAATTTATATATTTGGCTAGTTTACTCCCTTGGCTGGGTTAAACGTGATGATGGAGTGCAGGTGTACAGCCCACATTATGACCGTAGGCATAATGTAAATCTTATATCTACCTACAAGTTTGGGAAAGAACAATCGTGGAGTGCTAGTGCTAGGTGGAATTTGGGTTCGGGATTTCCATTTACTCAAACTGCAGGGTTTTTTGAAGACACCGATTTGTACAACAGTCTTAACTATCCATATTGGCAATCAAACGGTTCTCTTGGAATTATTTATGGTGACCTAAACACTGGTCGTTTACCATATTATCACCGACTTGATGTAACCTTAAACAAGGTTGTTACATTTAGTAAAAATTCTCAGCTAGAGATCAATTTCAGCATTACAAATGTTTACAACAGACGAAACATATTTTATTTCGACCGTGTTGATTACAACCGCGTTGATCAGTTACCGATAATGCCTAGTTTGGGCCTTAGTTTAACATTTTAAATTACTCGTTTTGGCAACAACAAAGTACATTTTCGTTACAGGTGGAGTAACCTCATCATTAGGAAAAGGGATAATCTCTGCTTCACTGGCAAAACTTCTCCAAGCAAGAGGATTTTCAGTAACAATCCAGAAACTGGATCCATATATTAATGTAGACCCTGGAACACTAAACCCTTACGAACATGGCGAATGCTATGTTACAGAAGACGGTGCAGAAACAGATCTAGATTTAGGCCATTACGAAAGATTTCTGAATGTTTATACATCTCAGGCAAACAATGTTACAACTGGCAGAATATATCAGGATGTTATAAACAAAGAAAGACGTGGCGATTTTCTTGGAAAAACTGTTCAGGTTATCCCACATATTACTGATGAAATAAAGAGAAGAATAAAACTTCTTGGAACAGGTGGGAAATACGATTTTGTGATTACCGAAATCGGTGGTACAGTTGGTGATATTGAATCTCTACCATATATAGAGTCTGTTCGTCAGCTAAGATGGGAATTAAAAAACCGATGTATGGTTATTCACCTTACTCTAGTACCTTTTCTGGCTGCTAGCGGCGAATTAAAAACTAAACCCACCCAACATTCTGTAAAGACATTACTCGAAGCCGGAGTTCAGCCAGATGTTCTGGTTTTGAGAACTGAGCATGCACTTACAAGTGATATTAAAAATAAAGTGGCAAATTTCTGCAACGTACAGAAAGAATCTGTTGTTGAATCGCGAGATGTAAGCACTATTTATGAAGTACCGATTGAAATGCAAAAGGAGAAACTGGACGAAACAGTTCTTAATCATTTTAATATGGAAGTCGGTACTAAGCCAGATTTAAAAACTTGGAAAGATTTTCTAGCGAAATATAAAAATCCAAAACATCAGGTATCTATAGCACTAGTTGGCAAATATGTTGAGTTAAAAGATGCTTACAAATCAATTAATGAGGCATTTGTTCATGCAGGCGCAGCAAACGAAACAAAAGTAAACATCAACTATGTCCATTCTGAGGATGTTAATGAATCAACTTATGTAGATTTACTTAAAAGTGCAGATGGAATAATTGTAACTCCTGGCTTTGGTCACAGAGGAATTGCTGGCAAAGTGCTAGCTGCTCAATATGCGCGTGAAAACAACATTCCTTACTTTGGAATTTGCCTAGGTATGCAGATTGCAGTAATAGAATTCGCTAAAAATGTTTTGAAACTTGAAGATCCAAACTCACTTGAGATGGATAGAAAGTGTAAAAATCCTGTTATCAATTTAATGGAAGAACAGAAAATGATAACCGAAAAAGGCGGAACAATGCGATTAGGCTCATACCCTTGCAAATTGCTAAAAGATACCAAAGCCTTTGATGCTTATCAAACTGCAAAGATTAATGAAAG
Source organism: uncultured Bacteroidales bacterium (assembly GCA_964579045.1). Lineage (GTDB taxonomy): Bacteria > Bacteroidota > Bacteroidia > Bacteroidales > ML635J-15 > Bact-19. Next base: position 7,202 of record CAZOHR010000098.1, read on the forward strand.
ACACAGGCATCGTTACGAGTTTAACAATATATATCAGGAAATGTATTCTAAAGCAGGAATGATTGCAACAGGAATAAATCCAGAAACAGAGTTGGTTGAAATTATGGAAATCCCAAAACATAAATGGTTTGTTGGAGTTCAATTTCATCCCGAATATAAAAGTACCGTTATCAATCCTCACCCATTGTTTGTGAGCTTTGTAAAGGCGGCAATAAGGAAGTAAATGAGTTAAATTACGGTGCCTTCGTCCGCCAGTTGGCGGATCAGTCACCTGAGAATCCGTTGACTGAGAGGAGTTTAAGGCAACAAATATCATCCGCCGCCGCGGAAACAGAAGAATAAAAGAACAAAAGAACTGCTTGTGCTAGTTAAAAGATTCTGCAGGAAAAACAGGCTGAAAGCCTGATTTATTTCAACCTGATGCCTCGCATCAGGTTGAAAGATATAAGTAGTGTTTGAGCGCTGAAGGCGCGGATTAATAAATAGAGAACAGAAGAAAAAAAGAACAGAAGAACAATAGAACATAAGAACATAAGAACAATAGAACAGAAGTTGGTAGGAGGTAGTAGGAATCTTGTAAAAAACAGTTTAATGACAAAGCAATAGCTAAACAAACCTGATTCTCTGCCTAAATGAATATAAAATAAATAACAATAATAGCAGCCATAGAAGAAAAAACACAGATTGCAAAAAGCATTTGTGAATTTTGATACAAAATGGCAGCAAAATAAGGAAGTATGGACAAAAATAGTATTATAGGTTTAGTAGTAATCGGTGCACTGCTGGTTGGATACATGCTGATAACAGCTCCTAGCAAAGAAGAAAAGGCCGAAATGCAAAGGAAACAGGATTCCATTGCTCAAGTTGAACATCGTAAAGATTCCCTAGAGAAAGTTCAGAAGGAAATTATTGCGAGCCAGGATAGTCTGAAGAATGACTCTGTTGATACAACTGGTATCGCAATGGCTGATACACTGACATCGGAGCAAAAAGACTCTGCTGAGTCACTAGTTTTGGAGTCGAAGTACGGCATTTTCAAAGATGCATCAATTGGTAAAGAAGAATTTACGGTTATCGAGAATGATAAAATGATCATTACTCTGACAAATCGTGGTGGTAAAATCTATTCGGTAGAGCTTAAAGATTATAAGACATACTATCAAGAACCTCTTATTCTTTTTGTTAACGACTCAACTTCTGTTTTCGGTATTGAATTAATGGCAGATGGCAAGACATTATTGACCAACGACATGTATTTTGTCCCAACAACCGATGCAGACACAATTAAAACCAACGGTAAAAATGTGAAAGCCTCAATGAGGTTAGAGGTGAGCAAGGAAAAATATATCGAATTCCTATACACAGTAAAGCCTGACGAGTATATGATTGACTTCGACATCAATATTGTTGGTTTAAAAACAGAAGTTGAAGCAAATCCTTATGTTACACTTAGATGGGATGTTAAAGTTCCTGGGCTCGAAAGAGGTCGTGATTGGGAATCGAACAATACCACCATTTTCATGAGAATGGCAGATGGTGAAATCGAAAGTCTTGGTGAGACAAAGGATAAAGATGATTTTGACAGTAGCGGAAGTTTACAATGGATTGCGTATAAGCAACAGTTCTTTTCTTCAATTCTTATTGCAAAAGAAAAACTTGACAATCCTACAGTGAGCCAAGCAAAAATAGAGGATGAAACAAGTAAATACCTCAAAACTTTCAAGTCGGAATTCACATTTGAGTTGTCAGATTCAGCAAATCAATCTCAGAATTATAGTTTCTACTTTGGTCCTAACAAGTTTAAGACCTTGAAGCAATATGACATGAAACTTGAGAAAGTTGTTCCGTTGGGATGGGGAATTTTTGGTTGGGTGAACCAGTATTTTGTTATTCCTATCTTCAACTGGCTAGGTGGATTTATTAGTAATTTTGGGATTATCATCCTACTATTGACTTTAATTATCAAGCTGATTTTATTCCCGCTTACCTACAAATCATCAATGTCTTCGGCTAAAATGAAAGTATTAAAGCCGCAAATTGATTTATTAGCTGAGAAATTTCCGAAAGGAAAAGAAATGGAGAAACAGCAAGCAACAATGGCATTGTATAAAAAAGCAGGAGCTTCCCCAATGGGTGGTTGCTTGCCAATGTTGCTTCAATTCCCGATTTTGATAGCAATGTTTAGATTCTTCCCTGCGTCAATAGAATTACGTCAACAAAGTTTCTTATGGGCAAACGACTTATCTTCTTATGATGCAATTGTTGAATGGAGTGGCAACATACCGTTACTTACAAGCATATATGGAAATCACATCAGTTTATTTACTCTTCTTATGGCTGTATCAATGCTTATATCAACTATTATGACTAGCGCTAATCAGCCAACTAACAACAGCATGCCAGGTATGAAAACTATGATGTACCTAATGCCTATAATGATGATCTTCTGGTTCAATAAGTATTCATCAGGATTAAGCTACTATTACTTCCTTGCGAATCTTATAACAATTATTCAAACCATTGTAATTCAGAAATTCTTTATCGATGAAAAGAAAGTACTGGCTCAAATGGAAGCAAAGAAGAAAATTGTAAAACCAAAATCAAAATGGCAACAGAGATTAGAAGATGCTGCAAAAATGCAACAAAATAGAAAAAAATAATAAAATCGAGAGCCTGTAAATACGGGCTCTCTTTAAAATATGAAAATAGAAAAAGTACAAACGCCCGATATGTTTGATGAAATTGCAGGTACCTACGATTCATTAAACCATATCCTTTCCTTTGGCCTCGATAAAAAATGGAGAAAAAAATTCATTAAAAACCTACCTGATAAAAAATATAAAACAATTGTTGATATAGCATCTGGAACAGGAGATTTACTAATGAATCTACAATATCTAAATGCAGACAAGTATTATGCTCTTGACCCAGCAGAAAACATGCTAAACATCGCAAAAACAAAAGTTCCAAGTGCCGAATTTATTGTTTGTACAGCTGAAAATACTCCCCTTCTAGACAATTCATGCGATCTAGTAACAATTTCGTTTGGTGTACGAAATTTTGCTGACTTAAATAAAGCGTTTGCCGAAATTCATCGCATTCTTGTCCCAAATGGAGTTATTTCGATAATGGAATTTTCGCAGCCAAAGTTCATTCTCTTCAGACTTGGATTTATTATTTATCTCAAACTATTATTACCACTCATTGGAAGAATAGTTTCTAAAAATAAATCTGCCTACAAATACCTTCAATCTTCAATCTTTGATTTTGCAAAAAATGTAGATGTATTTAAATTACTTGATAATAATAATCTTAGCAAAATAAATGAAAAAAAATTACTGTTTGGCGCAGTAAAAATTTATGTAGCTGGGAATGTAAAGAATGAGTAACTATTTACTGTATTCTGGAAACAGTAATCGTTTTCATCAATAGACTAAAATATTAATAGTTCTATCATTATTTTGTAAGCTTACTAAAACTCTAGTGCTTCAATGTTTTTCTGCGATTGTAAACCAATTAGTCCTAGGTTATAAAGTCACATTTCTCAACAAAAAAAGAGGCTGCCAAACTAATGACAGCCTCTCAATAATTTTGATTATAATGTTACTTAATAACAACCTTATGGCTAGAAATTATACCGTTTTGGTTGATTCTTACAAAGTAAATCGCAGGATTCAAATCATTAACATCGATAGTAGTTACTCTGCCATCAGCCTTTTGATAAAATACTGTTTGGCCAAGCATGTCAACTATTTCGACATATGCATTTTCTGCACCTTCGATGATTAGAATTTCAGTTGCTGGATTAGGATATAATTTAACCATCTCAACTGGTAATGGGTTGATACCATCACAAATGTCAATTGTTAAATTGATAGTAATAATACTGTCGCAACCTGCCGAATTTGGAATAGTTTCAGTAATAATCTGAGATTCGGTGAATTCTATTCCCAAAGGAGAGATGTAGAAATGACATGCAATTGTATCGATTGTTGCGTAAGTACTTTCGTTGATAGTTAAGTTCAAAGTTGTTACATGATCGCAACCTTCAGCATTTTCTTCTGTGTGGAAGTACTGACCGCTTTCAGTGTAAACTGTACCAAACCATTCGTAAGAGTCGCAAGCTGTAATATCAACTGTGCTGCTTGAGCTGTTGTTGATAGTTAAGTTCAA
>CAZOHR010000099.1:0-11300 GCA_964579045.1 uncultured Bacteroidales bacterium
ATTTTACCACAGGATCGGCTGCGATACTCTTTTCGATTTCAATATTATAATCTTTATATTCTGGTTCTTTCTTTCTGCCTATAACATCTCGTTGAGCTTTGATAATCTGAGTAGGAGTTATGTTGTGTTCAACATTATATTGCATCTGTTTAATCCTTCTACGATTGGTTTCATCAATTGTTCTTTGCATGGAACCTGTGATTTTATCAGCATACATTATAACTTTGCCATTAAGATGCCTTGCTGCTCTACCTGAAGTTTGTGTTAAAGATCTCTCAGATCGTAAAAATCCTTCCTTGTCAGCATCAATAATTGCAACTAGAGATACTTCTGGCAAATCAAGGCCTTCTCGAAGAAGGTTGACGCCTACAAGTACATCAAAAATTCCAGATCTTAGTTCTGACAGAATCTGAACTCTTTCCAGAGTGTCAACATCAGAATGTATGTATCGACATCTTACGTTAAATTTGCTAAGATATTTTGTTAGTTCTTCTGCCATTCTTTTAGTTAAGGTTGTCACAAGCACTCTCTCATCTTTTTCCGCTCTGATATTTATTTCGTTCATCAGGTCGTCAATCTGATTTAAAGATCTTCTGACTTCAATAATCGGGTCTAGTAATCCAGTTGGTCTTATAACCTGTTCAACAATAACTCCTTCGCATTTATTTAATTCATAATCAGCTGGAGTTGCACTAACATAAATGGTTTGGTTCATCAGTGATTCAAATTCAGCGAATTTTAGTGGTCTATTATCAATTGCTGAAGGTAAACGGAATCCGAAATTTACAAGATTCTCTTTTCTTGATCTATCACCACCAAACATCGCACCTATTTGCGAAATTGTTACGTGACTTTCATCAATAACTGTAATAAAGTCTTTAGGGAAATAATCGATAAGGCAAAATGGTCGAGAACCAGGATTTCTGCCATCAAAATACCTTGAGTAGTTTTCAATGCCCGGGCAGTGGCCAAGTTCCCTTATCATTTCAAGATCAAAAGTAACTCTTTCCTTTATTCGTTTTCCCTCTAATGGCTTGCCAATACTGTTAAAATATTCCACTTGCGCCATCATATCATCCTGAATCTGAACAATTGCTTGTTTTATTCTTTCCTTAGTGGTAACAAAAATATTCGCGGGGTATATCTTTGCAGACTCGAGATTCTCAATTTTATTGGAGCTATATGGTTCAAAGGTGTAAATTTCCTCAATTTCATCATCCCAAAATATAACCCTTACTGCAACATCATGATAAGCAAGATAAATATCTACGGTATCTCCTTTTACTCTAAAACTTCCACGCTTAAACTCGATGTCAGACCTAAAATATAGTGAGTCAACAAGATGGCGTAAGAGTATATCTCGTCCATATTTTTGGCCTATATTAATTTCTAATGTATTTGAATGAAAATCTTCAGGATTGCCGATACCATATATGCATGATACTGAACTTACAACAATAACATCTCTTCTTCCCGAAAGTAGGGCTGATGTCGCACTCAGTCTAAGTTTTTCAATTTCATCATTAATCGCTAAATCTTTTTCAATATAAGTGTCCGTTACTGGCATATATGCTTCGGGTTGATAATAGTCGTAATATGACACAAAATATTCAACTGCATTTTCAGGAAAAAATTCTTTGAATTCGGAGTACAACTGAGCTGCCAAGGTTTTGTTATGGCTTAATACCAATACTGGTCTATTGATGTTTCTGATCACATTTGCCACTGTAAATGTCTTACCACTACCTGTTACTCCAAGCAGTGTTTGATGTTGTCGTCCATCAAGAATGCCATCGGTTAACTGCCGAATTGCTTCTGGTTGATCCCCTGTTGGTCTGTATTCAGATAATAATTTATAGTCCATGAAATAACTCTGGTATTAAATGCAACAAAATTATTATTAATAAGGGAAAAAAGTATTATCTTGCGTAAAAAAAATGAAATGAAGCATTTCTTACTATTAGCCTTACTTATTTTTGCTAGTCAACAAGTTTTTTTGCAGGAATATTTGAAGCTAGATGACGGTTGTTATACATTAACAGATGAAGGGATAGAACATTATCAGAAAACACTGAATTCATCATTCGATTTTTCGGGATCAGAATACTTTCCACCAATATATGACCAAACACATTACGTTTGTAATCAGGTTGCATCATGTTATTATATGCTTTCTTATGAAACAAATCTTGCAAAAGATATAAGCTCGCAAGACCCAGAAAATTTGTTTGCGGTTTATTTTCCTTGGAATTTTGGTAATGGAGGTCATGCATGGTATGCGGATAATTATATAATCACGATGGAAATGCTGAAAACCCTCGGCAATCCTAAGATGATAAATAGCCCAGCAGATATTGCAAGAGATAGTTCGAAATGGCTCACTGGTTATGATAATTATTATCAGGCTATGCATAATCGGATTCTGGATTACTATCTTATCAAGACAAATACAGAAGAAGGAATATTAACTCTTAAATCATGGATTTATGATCATGGTGGTGGAGGTGCTTTTGGTGGCACTGCTACCTTTTTGTCAAATATGGATGCTGGAGGAGATGCTTTATTTGTTAGTGGGACTCCGCATGAAGGGGATTATCTGATTCATCGCTGCAGCAACGCTGCAATGCATGCAAGAACAATTGTTGGTTATGATGACGAGGCTTGTTGGGATTATAATGGAGATGGCCAATATACTGTTGACATTGATCTAAATGGTGATGGAATTATTAATATTCAAGATTCGGAAAAAGGGGCTTTTAAACTTGCCGAAAGCTATGGTCCAACTTGGCAAGGTGATGGGTTCTGCTGGATAATGTACAAGGCAATGGCAGATCCATACCCATACGGAGGGATTTTGAATAATAATGTTCATGTAATAAAACCATTATTGGATTATACTCCAGCAGTTACTGCACGTTTAAAGATAAAACACACAGGAAGAGAATTGTTTGAAGTAAGGATTGGCATCAGTTCGGATATAAATGCGGAAACTTATGATTATATTCAGGATTTTCCGATACTGAACTACCAGGGAGGAGTGCTCTATATGCAAGGTGGTAGCACAGAGGCAGATAAGACTATTGAAGTTGGCTTGGATTTGACACCTTTTCAGGAATACATAACTGGGGATAATTGTGTTAAATTCTTTCTCATTGTTAAGGAATCTGATAATCAAGACGCTTATGACGGAGAAGTAGTAGATTTTACGATTATTGATTATACTGGAAATGATCCAATGGAATATAGTGCCACACCAAATGTTGAAATCCAAAATAACACAAAAACAACCATAACTGTAAATGCTTGTCTAGACAATATCTCCGTTCCTAAAATCCTTACAAGTTCTTTACCAGCTTTTGATGCCAACTCTAGTTTGTGGTACCCCTTAAGTTTTGAGGGTGGCACTGGACCGTATGTTTGGGAGATTTTACCATATTTTGAGCAAAGCACCTTTTCTAGAACATTCACAGCATTTGAAGGAACGAAACTTACTCCCGATTCGTATTTTGATGGAGAACTGCTTTTAGAAATTCCGTTTTCTTTTCCATTTAATGGTAATACAACGAATAAGATAAAAGTACACACAAACGGTTATATATTCCCTTTAATACAAACGAATACTTGGACTCAGCTACATGAGCATATAATGGCTTTTTTTATAAATGAAAGCATGATAGCACCACTTGCCAGATTTAACTTAACAAGTGATTTCTCGAGAAATGATGGCATATGGTACAAGTTTGAAACTGACACAGTTAAACTAAGATGGAGAGCACGTGAGACTTATTTGGAGGCATGGACTTCGGTAGATTTTGGTTGTAATTTGCTTTCTGATGGCAGTGTTGAGTTTCTGTATGGTAATGAATATATTATGGACAGATTTGAAAATATAGGCGGTATCTCCTATGGTTATAAAACCAATAATCAAATCGCTTGGATTGATGATATTCCTGCAGCAAATACTGGTATTAAAATAAAGCCTTTTCCAAAACCTTCTGGGCTTTTAATCAATTCAGAAGGCATTCTTTATGGGCAGGTTGGTGATTTCTCGAATTACCCATTTAAAGTGAGAGTTACAGACGCAAAAGGCGTTAGTCATGTCGTTTTATATGAATTGAATACCTTTATCAATCAAGTGAGTAAAGCCGAAGATGATATTGTAGAACTATTTCCTAATCCTACTTCAGATAACGTATTACTTAAATTTAACATCCCAGTCAATTGTGATGTAAAAATTGAGATTATGGACTGTATGGGTAAATTAGTAGATACAAAACTTACTAAAATCGAGGAGGATTATATTATTAATATCTCAGATTATCCTAAGGGGAACTATCTTGTAAAAATAGCAGTAGGAGACCGTATGACGACTGCCAAATTTATAAAACAATAAAATTTAACTAAAATACTTATGAAGAGTTTATTATTACTATTTGTATCAGTAGTTTTTTCAATTACTATTTGTTTTTCTCAAATAGAGGAGAAGTCTGCTCAGCCTCAATTAACGCTTCTTTCTTCAAAGCAAATGTTAGAATTGAGTTCTTTGCCGGAGTTGCATTTGCCAGCATCATACAAAAACAAATCTATACCTTATGAGGTTGATAATACTCTACAGTCTTGTTATGGTGGATTGTTTGATCAGTCTGGATTGTGTTGTGGGCAGGCAGCTTCTGTTGGCAATGGATTTACTTATGAAATGAACCGTGTAAGGAATACTAATGGGACTGTGGTAGCCAATAAGTACCCAACACATTTTGCATGGAATTGGGAGAATGGTGGTGACGGTTATTCCGGAGCAAGTTATTATCATAGTATGCTAATGCTTAGAACTGTGGGTATACCTAATATGCAAACATATGGTGGTACTCATGATTTTGGTGGTGCAACTCGTTTTATGTCTGGCTATGATGCATATTACGAAGGTATGCAAAATAGAATTAGTAAAGCCTATGCAATTAAATGCGATACTGAAGAAGGAATTTTAACCTTAAAAAATTGGATAAATGATCATCTAGAAGGCTCAGATGTTGGAGGAATTGGGTTTTTCTATTCTCAGCATCAGAATCCATCAACTACTTTGCCTGCAGGAACAGAGCATGCTGGAGAAAAAATTATAACATCTTGGGGAGCATCAGCAAATCATGCAATGACTATTACCGGATACAACGATTCCATTAAATGGGATTATAATGGCGATGGACAATACACAAATGATATTGACCTTAACGATGATGAAATTATTGATGTTAGAGATTGGGAAATAGGTGGATTTAAGATGTGCAATACCTATGGCGGTGCTTATAACGGTTGGATGATGTACAGAACTTTGGCATTAGCCTCAAGTGCTGGAGGGATTTGGAACAATACAGTTAATGTATTGTATGCCATTGAAGATTACTCACCGATGCTTACTGCAAAAGTTAGGATTTATTACACTAATCGAAAAAGAATTAAAATTCTTGCTGGAATGAGCACAAACCTTTCTGCGACTGAACCAGATTATTACATGACATTTCCGATTGTTGATTATCAGGGTGCTGAATGGGGAATGCAAGGCGCAAGTGATGAGGCTTCACGTGAAATTGAGTTGGGATTGGACATCTCGCCATTTCTAAATATTATTCCATCTGGTACGCCAACAAAATTCTTTTTCCAGGTTCATGAAAGTGATGATGATGGTTGGGGATCTGGACAGATAAAGAACTTTTCAGTAATTAATTATTCATCTGGTAGTCCAGTCGAATATACATCTTCCGATGTCAATGTTGCCATCGGGCAAAACGCGGTAACAACAGTATCTGTAAATCATACTCCAGTTTTTGCAAAGCCTGAAATTACTACAGATGTGCTTCCTAATGCCAATGTTTATCATGACTACTCGCATCAAATGGAGGCAAGTAATGGAACCCCTCCATATCGCTGGGAATTTGATGTCGATTATTCCATGACAGAAACCACAACTGCATTGCCACTCGCAACTACTCCTTTGACTGGCTCTATGATTACTTTACCATTCGACTTTCCTTTTTATGGAGAATCCTATAATTACTTTTATCTTAATACAAGAGGGCTGATAGATTTCTCAGGAGAATCTTATTCTTTACCATATAACAGTAATGCTTTAAGCAATTATTCTGTTAGATTTATGAACCGAAAATGCATTGGTGCATTCTTTTCGACAACTGATTGTAGTGCATTTTATTCTACTGGACCCGACTATTACATTATTAGATGGACAGGTACTAATATCGATGTTTCCTTAAAATTAGAAAGTAATGGAAACGCTACTATTTTCTATAATAATTGCTCGCCAACAAACGCTCAGGTTTGGACTTCTGGTATATCATACGGTGATTTGTCGAACTTCGTTTTAACTCCTTATTCAGGAGCTACTACTACAATCTCAGCTATTGGATATGCATTTTCACCTATGCCATTTCCTGAGATTTTTAGTTTATCAGAAGATGGATTGCTTACTGGTGTACCAACGGAAGAAATTTTAGCTTATCCATTGAATTTTAAGGTTACAGATGCCAAAGGAATGATTGATAAAAGAACTGTTCCAATTTCAACCGAAGGTCTTATTGTTGGGTATGATATCACAACCCCAAATAATACAACTATCGAATGGGGCGAAAGTGTTGATATGAATCTTAATTTAAGAAATGCAACTGAAAGTACAATTAATAATCTTGTTCTTACTTTAACTTGTAGTGACCCAGATGTGACCTTGGTCGATGGAACCCAAAATGTTGGACAAATGGATCCGCTGGAAGAAATCAATATTGCTGCAGCATTTAATTTTGATTTGAATTATAATTTTTATAATGAGCAGGAGATAACTTTCCATCTGGTTGCAGAATCAAACGAAAATTCATGGGAATTTGATATTGTTTACCCAGTTTATACTGCGGATATTGATGTTGAGGAATATTTCGTAGATGATGCAGACAATAACAGATTAGATATTGGTGAAACTTCTGATGTTTATTATGTTTTTTCAAATACTGGAGGAGCATCGGTTGATGATGTTACAATTACAGTAAGCAGCTCAGATCCGTTTTTTACCATTAATGGAAATAGTGATGATGTGGGTAATATGCTTGCTGGACAAAGTAGTAACGCATATTTTAATTTCACAGCCCATCCTGATTGCTTGCCTGGTCATGTTGCAATTCTAAACTTTCATGTGAGTGGTGCAAATGGCTATGAAAAAGATATAGTCGGTTACATTAGTATAGGTCAAATTCTCGAAACATGGGAGACAAATACTATGGATACATATAGTTGGGCTACAGGTGGTACTTTGCCTTGGTTTATTACTGATGTTGGCCCATATGAAGGTGTCTATTGTCTTAAATCTGGGGTAATTACTCATAGTCAAACATCTACAATTGAGGTTGAATTGCAGGTTATCTCTCCTGGAACAATTAGTTTTTACCGAAAAGTTTCTTGCGAAGACGATGCTAACAATAGTTGGGATTATTTGGCTTTCTATGTTGATGGAATTGAAAAAGAACGATGGGATGGTGAACAAGACTGGGCATTAGAATCATATAATGTTGCAGCAGGAGCTAGAAACTTTAAATGGGTATATGTTAAAGATAATTCTGTTAACACAGGGTCCGACTGTGCATGGATAGATTTCATAGAATTTCCATCAATCTATGATGCTGAACCTGAATTAATTATTAGCCATAGCGAAGTTAATAAAAGTATGTACCAAGACCAAATGGATGCAGATACTATTTATATATCCAATTTAGGAGGAGGAATTATTGATTATGAAATTGAAATTCTTAGTGATGTGCCATGGCTTAGGAATCAACGTAGTATTGCTGGCTCTGTTATGACTTGTTCTAGTAATAGTTTTTATGCAGGTGATACAATTGAGTGGGATTTTACAGCAAAGAATAATGGTACAGATAACGAATGGGTTGAAGGAATTTCAATGACTTTCCCAACAGGCTTTATCGTTGATTCACTTACTGATTATTTTGACCAGTCGGAAGACACGCTTTTGTTGATTAGTGGAGTCCCTGGTGATGGCGGTGTTTTTAGTTGGTTTGGTGAGCAAACGGATGGATGGGGACTTATTCATGGTGGAGAAACAGCAACGTCAACAGTAAATGCACATATTTCAGAAGATTTTGAAGAAAATCTTACAATATACTATACAATACAGGGTGAGATCTATGGTGCCGAACCGCATACTGTTAATGATTCCTTAGTGTTTACGAATTTTGGGCCTAGGATTAATTGGGTAACAACTGACAATAATAGCGGTAGTCTTGGAATTGGTAGTGAAGATGAAATTATTTTAAACTTCAGTAGTATTGGCTTAAGTCCAGGAGTTTATTCATGTAATCTTAAGGTATTTGCAAGTATTGATACTGTAGTAATTCCTATTACATTAACAGTTCTAAATCCAGTAGGTATTCAGAGTAATTTAAATGGAAATATTTCTGTTTATCCAAATCCAGCAAATGGTAGATTGTATGTAGATTCAGATCATCGAATTAGCAAATTACAATTCTTGACATCCACTGGACAAGTTATCTATACCGACAAACCAGCATCATTACATGCCACGATAGACACAGATGGGTTGGCTCCAGGTATCTATTTTATTAATGTTTATACTGATTTTGAAGTTTGTACAAAAAAGATAATTGTTGAATAATTAGAATTAAGAAGTAATTTTCCCATTTCGAAAATATTGACTTGATGTCTAATTGGAAGTTGAACTACGCAATAGCGCTTTGGTTTTAATTTAATTAGTATAAAACCACTACTTCGATGCAACTAATGTCTGTAATTATTGGTTTATTTGAAAAAAAATAAGAATGAAAAGATTTTTCTTACTGTTAATAATTTTTACTTCTGCGTTCTCTGTTAGCGCACAGGAGGATGAGACATGGAAATGCGCTACTGATGAGATATATCGGGAAATTATTAAAAATAATCCGAATATTTTGATTGAAAGGAATAAGCTGGACTTATTTGTTCAAGATTATATCAAGAATAATCCTAAGACTGATAATGTATATGTAATTCCAGTTGTTTTTCACATTGTGCATGATTATGGTGTAGAGAACATCTCTTATGATCAGATACTTGGTGCTGTAGAATTTATGAATACGGATTATGCTTTGCTCCGTTCGGACACTGCACAGATTCATCCAGCATTCAAAAATATTGCAGCAGATACAAAAATTGAATTTCGATTGGCAAGAATTGACCCCGATGGAAATTGCACTATTGGTGTAACAAGAACAGTTTCTGAAACAACATATGGAGGTGGCGAAGACGCTAAAGATGCAGCTCCTACATGGCCGCCAGAGAAATATCTAAATATATGGACAGTTTATTCACTTGGTGGAGGCGCTGCTGGATGGTCGTATTATCCTGGTACAGCTCCTTACGGATCAGATGGGATTATCTTATTACATGATTATGTAGGTGCATCTGGAACTAGCTCTTACGGAAGAGGAAGCGTACTTACTCACGAGGCTGGCCATTACTTAAATTTGCCACATCCTTGGGGTAGTACAAATGAACCAGGTTTGCAAAGTAATTGCGATATTGATGATGGTATTGAGGATACCCCAAATACAATAGGTCACACCACTTGTAATATTAATGCAGTAACTTGTGGAAGTCTTGATAATGTTCAAAATTTTATGGAGTATTCATACTGCTACAAAATGTTTACTTATGGTCAAAAGGATGTGATGAGGGCAACTTTAAATTCATCTGTATCTGGGAGAAATAATCTTTCTTCGCCAGCAAATCTAATTGCCACAGGAACCAATACTGGTTATATACCTGAGATTTGTGCTCCAATTGCCGACTTTAAAGCATCTCGAAAACTTGGTTGCGATGGTTTCTCTGTTCAATACAATGATCTGACATATAATACCGATTTTATTGGACAATATACTTGGACATTTGAAGGTGGAGAACCAAGTTCTTCAGATGAAGCGAATCCACTCGTTGTGTATAATACAAAAGGACTATTCGACGCACAGTTGTATGTCGAAAATCCTACTGATTTCGATTCAAAGACTATTCAGAATTATATTCGTGTTTATGATGTTGTTGATGGGTTTTCTTTGCCATATACTGAATCGTTCGAAACTACTACATTTCCTCTGATTACTGGCAATAGCGACAATGATTTTTATCTTCTACAAGATGGAGCAAGATTTTGGGAGCAGACTACAACAGGTTATTCGGGTAAGAGTATTAAAATTCTGAATCGTTATAATGATGTAGGGGTTAAAAATAAAATATTTTTGCCAAATCTCTATTTGGATAGTGATGATCTTGCTGTTAAAGTAACTTTTAAGGCTGCATACGGTAGAACTGACGGAACAACCTCAGACAGATTAAAGTTTTATTTATCTACAACATGTGGCGATTCTCTAAGAATCGTGCATGTAATCTCTGGTTCAACACTTACTTCAACTTATGTTAGCTCTTGGACAAATTACACTCCTGCTGCAAATGATTGGAAAACTCATACTTTTACTATCAATCCAAGTGCTTTAAATGGAAATAATTTAAGGTTGATCATTGAAGCCGAATCGGGTGGAGGTAATGCAATTTTTGTTGATGAGGTAAGTTTCGAATTGGTACCCACTGATGTAAATGAAATCTCTGTTTCTGAGGATATTTCAATATACCCAAATCCTTGTTTAGATGAATTATATTTACAGAATTCAAATAGCTCTGATGTTTTAAACATCTCTATCACCGACTATACAGGAAGAATTTTAGCATCTTTACAGTCATCAGAACAAATTATTAATGCTAGTAGCTTAATTGAGAATTTGCCATCTGGGATATATTTCTTGAAAACTGAAAATGGCAGCGAACTAAGGACTTTTAAATTAGTTAAAGACTGATAATCTAGGTCTTGTTTCTACGGAAAGAGAAGCCAATACCTGGCTCGATGTACTGTGCTTTAAAGCCAAAAGCCTTTAAAGTTAGATTTACAAAAAAGTAATCATTTAAATAGTATCTTACTCCAATGCG
The DNA here is from genome assembly GCA_964579045.1 of uncultured Bacteroidales bacterium. Lineage (GTDB taxonomy): Bacteria > Bacteroidota > Bacteroidia > Bacteroidales > ML635J-15 > Bact-19. The sequence continues at coordinate 11,041 of CAZOHR010000099.1, forward strand.
TGTATAAAAAGGATCTCCAGGTCGTACCTTATTGTAATAATATACTCCAGCAAAAGTAACCAATTCTAATCGATTGTAAATTAGCTGATGGCCAATACTTACTCCAACTCTGACAACATCCTTAATTTCCTGATTGAAAATAATTAGAGTGTCCCAGTTTGTGTCAAAATAGTAATGCAAGTTACTGTCATAAAAAATATCATTTGAGATTCCTATTTTGCCAATTTCAGAATACTGATAATTGTAACCAAATGCGATAG
>CAZOHR010000100.1:0-1437 GCA_964579045.1 uncultured Bacteroidales bacterium
GAAGAAATGACACGTAAACAAGAAGCACAGGCTGATTACGAAAAAGCTATTGCATTGCAACCAGATAATTTTGATGCAAACTACAGTTTAGGTGCCTTCTACTACAATACTGCTGTTGATACACTCGATTGGGCAGATAAGAATATTCCTATCAATAAATTTGCAGAATTGGATAAATACAAAGAAATTTCAAACACATTCTTCAGACAGGCATTGCCTTTCCTTGAGAAAGCACATGTTCAGCAACCATCAAACATCAACGTTCTTGGAACTCTAAAGACTATCTATTACAGATTAAGTGAAATGGAAAAATATGCTGCAATCAATGCTAAAATTGAAGCTTTGAAACAGTAAACACAATAAAACCGAGAAAAAGCTGTTCTTAATGGAGCAGCTTTTTTTTTGCATTGAAAAACCAAAAACTATGAAATCTAAAACATTCACAACCCGTTCTGTTTTGTCGGAAAACTCCACTGAATTAAATGTGATTAAAAGTGTGAGTAAAAAGATAATTGTATCAATATGCTTTTTAGCGTTTAGTGTCATAACTTTCGCACAAATTAATCTTAACAATGCGATTAATTTTCTTAAAGACGGCTTCCTCGACGATGCCAAAACCTCTATCGACATTGCAGTATCTGATGAGAAAACAAAAGATTCTTATAAAACTTTCTATTACAAAGGTCAGATATATCAAGCTATTGGGATATCAGAAATTCCAAAGTATAAAGCACTATGTACAGACTGTTTCGACACAGCTTTTGATGCATATATGAAGGCTCTAAACCTTAATTTTGTAAGTCCTGAGCATCGCAATATTGACATTAGTACAGATGTCGGACTAATGCAATTTGCAAAAATCATAAGCACTCCAGATGAAAGAAATTATCAAAGTACCGAAACCCTATATGATATTATTCTTAACAGATTGCCTGCACTGTCAAATGCATTCTTTAATATGGGAGTATCAAACTATCAATCCCGAAATTACGAAAAGTCGTATTTGTGTTTTGAAAAAGCTGTTACCATTGCTACAATTTCATTTAAGGCAGACACTCAGTTGTATTACTTTACTTCTATAGCAGCGCTCAAAGCTGGTAAATATGAAGAAGCTGTAAAATTCAACGACTTGTTAATAGAATTAAATTACGGACAAACCGAGCAGGAAAAAGTTGGCATTTATCTAAACAAAGCTGTCGCATACAAAAACCTTGGTGATTCTGAAAATATGTTAATTACACTCGATAAGGGAATACAAACTTATCCAGAGTCAAATTACACCTTGGTGATTGAAGAGTTCAACTATTTCGTGCATAATGGCAATAATATAAAAGCACTAGAGTGTATTAATATGGCGATTTCAAAGAATCCTGATAATGGATCATTGATGGTTATTAGAGCAACATTGTACGACCAGCTTAATCGTAAACAGGAAGC